>DULL01000046.1 GCA_012840395.1 Clostridiaceae bacterium
GGCCTTGCACTTCTCTTTTTTTCGTGTTATCTTACATTTAGTGGCTTCCATTTGTAGGTTTTTTTCTTTTTAGACCTACTAGAAGTCTTTCAGGTCTCATTTCTTTCATACTAAGTTAACAGAGCCGATATTTTTTGCGAAAAAAAATTAAGTCCCTCATAGATGTTGCACTGATGCAGGCACAGATGTCTCCAATGTTGTAGTCAATGATGTAGTCCCGGTTGATATCACAGATGCCGTCATTGTTATGGCTTAAGCTGTAAGAAAAGAAGTGTTAATCAGTACCAGATGTTATTGTCATCCGGTACTAATACTTATATAAAATTTATATAAAACTTTGATGACATATTAAATTAATAGCCAACAGTTTCCCAACAACCAAATGGTCTTGCTATATCTTCACTTACATATACTGATGTCTTAAACAATTGTATTATAGATGCGGGAACTTGCATGGTGACAGGTCCATATAATACCAACCTTGAAATCATTCTCTGGAATGTACCTACTCCTCCGAGAGTGGTTAATGAATGCATCTCAAAGCGATCCCTTGCATTAGCTACGTCACGAGGTCCAATTGTTGCAGCCTTGGGTGGTACATTTGCCACGTCTCCGCTGCATCCGAAGATACCAAACAGAGAGTTTTCAGCTATTGTAAGAGGATGCTGAGTTACAATCCTTGAACCTAAAGTAAGGAATTCTTCTAGAGTATCAGCTTTAAATTCTTCTGTATCAGGATCTATAAAAGCTATATGTCCCGGCCAGCCGCTGGCACTATAGCATACGTCTGCTCCACCTTCTCCAACTTCTTCGATTATTTTACTGTAATCATAAACATTTTCATTGGTGAATACATGGATTTGTTCTTCTTTTGGTCTTAATTCAGGATCCAGTTTTCCATAGAAATATTTTTTGAAAGAATATCCAAGACCTGCAGTGTATGTCAGAGGAGCTACATTACCATCCTGGTCTGCCCATTCATCCATACAAAATGTATGTACGTTTCTACAGTTTACCCTGTAACGATTACACATTTCAGCTATATTGGCATAGGCGGACGGCCATGGATTTGGGAAAATCATTACCAGTTTCTGATCTAAATCATCAGACATTTTAATACGGGTGAAACAATCAGCCACAAACAATGGAGTAACGTCTTGAACAATTTTAATTTTAAAGTCAGGATTAGGATGTTTTTCCATATCCTCGCGCTTTATGTTTCTACATCTCTCAAGAACTTCTTTATCTCTAAAAGGTATCCACGGAGCCGGGTCGAAGTCAAAAACCTTACTCATACTTCTGCCTCCTTATTGTTAATATTTTATTATAAACACCTGAATAAAAATCAGGTTGTTTTTTCTCCAGATGTTCCCTGTTTAACGTTAACGCAATTTCAACGTTAACGCACCTTAAACATAACAATATTTTCACCCGTTTAAATGTTAAAATATTTCATCTTTTTGTATAATTTGTTACATATAGATAAAATATTGCTTACACTTTTTAGCATATTATATAATAATATTTATCAAAATATCATACAAGTGTCAAGGAGATAATAACTCCATTTTTCCAATGTAATACAGACAAGCTTCCTTATTCTATTCTAAATATAAAATATTTGCTCATTATATAATTCAAAATAATTACAACAATATTTGTAAGAGCCTTGCCTATAATATCATTCTGTTTAAGAATATCAATCAGGAAAAACATCAGCAACATATCTACAAGATAGCTGCCTGCACGCATGGCAAAAAACTTTATAAGCCTGCTGAATACAGAGGCAGGATCATTCCTTTTTACCTTGAAGACTATCCTGTCATTTGCTACAAATGCAAACAGCACCGCTATGATGAAAGCAATGGTATTGGCAATAAGATAATTTAAACCAAGTCTTGTACACAGGCCATAGACAACCATATTAATTAAAGTTGTTAAAAAGCCTATTATTCCATATCGCATCAGTTCATTATTAATTAAACTTTTAAATAGCCGTTTTATGAATGTTAATAATCTTATCATGGATGACCTCTTTTAAGTTTTTATAATAATCATCACAACCATATCATATCAGAAAATATGCTAAACAGAAATATTAGCCTTACCACTCTGTTAATATCCGCTATTGCCGCCTTTTATCATGTTGTGATAGAATTTATATTATTAAGTTCATTCCTGCTTATGCTCGTTTTATTATTATTATTTTTCTGCAAAAAGGAGATGTAAAATGTATTCCACAAAAAATCACACAAATCCTCCAGGAACCAGATTACTTGTTGCGCACAGAGGTTATAGCCTGGTTTGTCCTGAGAATACTCTTCCGTCTTTCGGTGCAGCCATAGCAGCCGGCGCAGATGAAATAGAATTTGATTTGTGGCCTACCTGTGACGGTGAATTGGTAGTATGCCATGATCCAACTGTAGACCGTACTTCTAACGGAAAGGGGCGTATAAGCTCTCTGACCTGGGAAGAAATCTCCCGCCTGGATGCAGGCGCTTGGAAAGGTGAAGGCTGGCGGGGTGTAAAATTTTGCAGGTTTGATGATGTGCTTGAATTATTTGCTAATCGTATTAAAATGAATATTCATGTGAAAAGTGAACTGGATATAGGGAAACCCATATCTGAGTCCACAATCCGAAAAATTGTCAATCTTATTGAAGCTTATAAGTGTAAAAACGCAGTATATATTTCAGGCGATGTTGATGTTTTGGAGGTTGCAGGCAAAGTAGCTCCTGATATCGTACGCAACTGTCTTGGTGGATTAAATCCAATGAATATTGTCATGAATGCTATAAAATATAAATGCAAACGCCTCCAGTTTTTTAAGCCATACTTTAATAAAGACATGATAGATGAAGCTCACGCCGCAGGAATTTTTTGCAATATTTATTTTGCTGATGATGAAAAGGAAGCTCAAGAGTATCTTGAGTTAGGTATTGATGCTATTTTATCAAATGCAACAGGAGCCATACTTCCAATAACAAGACAATATCCTGCTGAAAGACAGGCTCCTTAAGTTTGTTTATCAATTGGTCGCCATTACATCAAGGATACTGTTTTCTTTTATAAGATTGCTTATTTCATATACTGATATAGGAAAGTGAGGCATTCCGTAAGCATAAGGGGACAATTCATATAGCTGGAAGTATATTACCAATGCTTTGTCGGCAATATAATAATCCTGGTCAGGCCTTATTTCCTTGAATTCTTCGATTACAGGAATGTCTCTTTCCTTTATTTGTTTCTTGATAATGTCAGATAATACCTGAATGTAATTGGAGTCTGGTTTAAAAAGTTCGTATAGTTGATAATTTTTGCCTGTAAGTACATCAAAATTTAATGATTTTGTTATTGTTAAGCCATGAGCTGCATGCTGGTGATAAGTATAATTAATTATTGATAGACTAAGTACTCCCCTTTCATTTGACTTTAGCTCATAATATCCGGTAACACTTGTAGTATATGGTTCCTGATAATAACCCTGTTCTGCAATTAACCTGTTAACAAGGTTAATTATTTGCTGGTTCATCCTTAGCATAGCATTTGAATTAGTTCCATAGGTAATAGAGGGATAAAACACTTCAAGCCCAGGCATAACAATCTTTTTTGTAATTATTTGCAAAGGAAGCTGAATATTGCTCATAATAACATCTTTTCTATAAAAAAATCCTAATACTAAAATATTCAGCTTCCTTATATATTGTTAACACTATATATGCTTTAATTTTCTGAGATCAAACTATGTTTCTGAAATCAGTCTTTTTTCTCCGGTAATATCCTGTATAGGCTTAATGTCCTGGGTAACTTCCATTATGCCTAAGAATTCGCCTTTTTGATTTCTCACAGCAAAGTATCTTATAAACACATATTTGTTGCCCATCTTAATCCAGAAATCTTCATGTTCTTTCTTGCCGGATTTTAGCTCTTCAACTATTTGGTTCACAATGCCGACACTTGCCGGTGGGTGGCAATTGGTTACATGTCTTCCCAAAACCGTCTTTGGTCTGGCAAATATTCTTTCCTTGCCCTGAGAGAAATATTTCACATGGCCATCTTTATCTACAAATGTAATATCTAAAGGCAAGGTATTAAAAATTGCATTTATTTCTTCCTGAGAAAGCACTCCTGCATCAAATTTTACTAAATTATTGTCAGAGCAGTCTTCTTCATTAAGTTTGTTTTCTTCTTGGGCTTTTTTCTCCAGGTTAGCTCTGGCAGGTTTCCACTTTTTCTCGGGTTTTACAAGGAAATACCCAATTTCTTCACTTTCTTCAGCTATCTTCAACCACTCATCCTCTGTCAAGGTTTCTAATGCCATAGGCAATAGTATTTTTTCTTCTTTATATATCATTTCATTTAGTCTTTTAACTACATTATTAACCTTTTCAACAATATTGTTTTTATCTCCGGAATAGTTTGCAATAAGTTCTTTCGCTTCCTTTATTGCATCCCTTATCTCATCATCCACACCCCACATTACTTTTGGAGGAGCTGTAATGCCGTACTTCTCCAGGTAAGGAAACAGCAAATTTTCTTTTCTGGAATAATGTTTGTCTATTTCAGAGAGAGTTTCAAATTCTTCAAGAAGTAAATTGACGTTTTCCTGGCTGTCCGAACTTTTAAAATTCTCCATAAGTGTTATTATTCTGTTATTTAGCAACTCTTCCAAAGCCCTGTTTTCAAGCTTGAAGGTATGGACAGGATGGCCGGGAATCTCTTCCTGACTTTGAGGATTGTGAATTTCTTCTATAGAACCTTTAAATACTGCGGCATGTACATCGCAAAGCCTTTGTATTTCTTCAACAGGCATACCTTCCATGATAAGCGCCTGCTCCATCTCTGTTATCTCAGAAGTGGATATTCCTTTAATCAGCTTTTCAAATCTAGGTTTTACCTCATCCACACTTTTTCCCTTATGTAATTCCCCTATGATCTCTTTTAATACTTTTTGACGATATTCACGGTTATTAATTTGTTCGCTCATAGTAACCCTCCTACTAACTTTAATTTAACCTTTCAAAAACGTGATCTTATTTTTCCGTAATATTTTTATGTCCATATGATCATAATAATCATCTGCGCTAATTCTTATATTATTCTTCCCCAATTATATTTTATTTTCTTCATAATATATTGATTGCCTATTTATTTTTTATATACCTCATATTATTACCTTTAATCATAAAAAATAGAAATTATAATTAACATAAGTTCTTTATTTGTAACTAATATCTTTCTTATTTCATAAAATAAAGTGTATATATTTAGCACATATTATCAGGGAGGTGTTAATGTGTATAATAATTATTATACCGGCAATATGCCGGTGATGGAGTCTTTCCAGTCCTGCCCCTATATGTCCATGCCCTATGATCATTTAGAAACTCAGTTAGAGGCAATGTATCCAAGGACATATAAAATCATACACCCTGTTGCCGACAGAGAATGCAATAATTTAATGGGAGTTTACGGTGAGTCATTCGTACCAACTCAAGATCAGTTAGAATCAATGATTGACAAGGTATATACACAGGTTGAAGCAGATGTTGAAAGTGCTTGTAAACATGGACTAAATGAAAAAGAAAGACAATTTTTGGGAACCGGCAGACGTCTTTTAAGAGATTTTATCGGCGCTATAATAATAAGCAACCTGATACGTAGAAGAAGAAGGCCCTTCCCTTACAATGCAGGATTCTTTGGTTATCCAGGATTTTATGGATCTCCTGGGTTTTACGGATCTCCTGGATTTTATGGATCTCCTGGATATTACTAATACTAAATACCAATATTAAAATCCTGGTGCAGCAATTGCTCACCAGGCTAACCTATGAATCTATGATATTTATATGTATAAGTAATATATAATCAAAATAAATTTGCAAACTTATCCTAATCCGGGGGCTTTTGCCCCCATATTTTTATCTCAAATAGAAACCTACAACTTCCATATTTGTATTAAAAGAAATAGTATAAGTTACTTTCTTATTCTCATATTCCGTAATTAGTATGGCTATAGCGTAATCTTCCCCTGTTGATTTACTCTTCTGCCCCACAACGGAACTTTTCTGAAATTCTTTAAACTCTCCTGCCCCTTTTAAAACTACATCTGCTGCATTTTTCAATACATCTGGAGATAAATCTTTTCTCAAGTCTTCCCTTACTTTACTGGTGATAGCTTCATAATCTTCATTACTCATAAAGCCAATAATTTCTTCAGCCGTGCTAATTACTTCATCCTTATCAAAACTCTCTGCAAGCTTTGTACCTGTGCAACCTGCTAGTAATACTGTTATTAATGCTGTTATAAGAATAATGGCTAACAAAATGCCTGGATTCCTTCTCATTTTAATCCTCCTTAATTGCTTGAAATTTATTATTTGATACTATCAGCTGGTATAGTACCCTGATCATGATCAATGTATTTCTCCTTGACTTTTATTGTATAAAACATCAATACTGCCGCACAAAGTGCAAGATATATTTCCAGACCTATTTCCCCTACACCGAAAACCTGGGGCAGAATAATAATTGGAGCATCAAGCAGGGTATGCCCTAGAATTGCAATAACCAGGTACTTAAAAGAACGTTTCTTTCTTATTCCCGTAAGTATAATCATGCTAAATCCAATATGTGCTATGATTGCTATTATGCGTTCCACACCCATAAGTGCCGCCTGCAGGGCAGTAATTCCCGTATATTGTTGATAAATGGCAGATGCATAGGAAGGATCAAGTCCTGCAGTGAGGCTGTCAAAGGTTCCGTTGTTTATTGCAAAAAAGTAAATCAGCATGGTTATTGCGTTTATTCCTACCAGCAATATCGCCTCAATTCCTCCGTGCCCAAGGCCGAAAGCAATGCCGTCTATATATCTCCTGTTCTTCCTGCATAATACCTTTAAGAAAAAAAGTCTTGCGGCTTCTTCGAAGAGACCTGCCGTAAAACCCAAAAAGAGTCCATACAGCCAGGGATTCAATGACAACTGGTTATACCACATCATATATGGCAATATCAAAGTAAAAATTGGTATGCGTACCACAACCTGAGACAGGAAAAAAGTCAGTGCCCCTGCAAGAAAGGGCCTGGTTACCATCTGCTTTCTGGATTGGATTAACAGAAATCCTCCTATTGGAATTCCAAAACAGATGATTGTGCTGATGACTGTCCATATTATTACTGAAGTTTTAATCACTTATATTCTCCTTTATTATTGAAATCTTCAAGGCATATATTTATTACTTTTCAATTTTCCTAAAGAAATTGTTATTAGCTCAATTTCTTTATTGTTCTTCAGTATTCACACCTATTAGAACCCTAGATTCTATTATAACCTTCATTCCTTTGTTTTTCCACAATAAAACATAAAATAAGATGGTAAAAGTCAATAAGAGTTTTAGTTAATAAGTTAATAAGTTAATAAGTTAATAAGTTAATTAGTTATTAAGTTAATAAGATGAAAAAATAAGGTTAAGTAAGTTCATAATAAAATATGGTGTATTTATTAAATATTATAGAATTATTTAAAATATAATTGTATTAAAAAATATAATTGATTTTATATATTCTAACATATAAAATATTTCCATAGCTTAAAGAAATTACTACTGAATATCATAAGGCATATGAATTATTTTAGATAATGTATATTAGTTTTTGTGAGAACAGGTGAAATACTATGAATAATCAGTCTGTTAAGATTCAATATATATTTCATAGCGGATTTAGCGTCCAAACAGTTAATTGCTTCCTAATATTTGATTATTATAAAGGGCATGTAGATTTAAATAAACCTGACCTGGCCAACAAGAAAATGTATGTTTTTTCTTCTCATAGCCATGGCGACCATTTCAATAATGAAATTTTCAAATGGTCAATTACCAGACCGGATATTAAATACATACTTAGCAGTGATATAAAAGATAGCATTAAAGATATTGCTAATAATAACCAAAATACTATATTTATATCTCCTTATCAGAAAATAAAAATTGACAATTTAAACATAAAGGCCTTCGGTTCTACTGATATAGGTATTTCTTTTTTAGTTGACATTGACGACCTGCGAATCTTTCATGCAGGTGATTTAAACTGGTGGGCATGGCCTGACGATACACCTGAGGAAGCCGCAACCATGAGAAATGCTTTTACCGGTGAAATATCTAAAATAAAGAAATATATATCTTCACAAGAAATTGATATTGCATTTTTCCCTGTTGATCCAAGATTAGAGAATAATTATTATATGGGCGGAGAATATTTTATAAAGGAAATAAGCCCGAAGCACTTATTTCCTATGCATTTTGGAGTTAGCTATGAAACCACCGGCAAGTTTGCACAATATATGTCTGACCTGAAGGCTCAAAACAAAATCCATGGCAAAACCAGGATATTTACAATAAGTAACAAGGGGCAGGAATTTTTTATATAAAATAAAATTTTGTTTAGATAAAACTCTTTTAATGTTATTTTTTAGTTTTGATATAGCTCTTCTGAGTACATGTTTCTACAATTTCGTATACTCAAAATCATCAGGTATTCCTAGTTTTTCATATACTTTTTTTCTGTTCTCTTCTACTATAGCATCCAACTTCTCAAAGTAATTATTCCCTTCACAGTCTATATCCACAATGAAAGGTCCCAGCTTATCAAGTTCCAGTTGCCAGGAAGCCTCTATAGACCCAAGTTCATCAAACAAGTATACATCTTTAATTTTTATTGAATCAAGCCAGAGATTGGGACTTACTGACTGCGGTGAAGCATGGATGCATTTGAATTTTTTCATGGCTTCCATTGTTTTTTTACCCATTGTCGTTTTTCCTACAATGGCCTTAAGTTTCCAGTTTTCTATTGAAGTTGCTCCCCACTTTTCAAACCTGATGCTGGAAGTAGGCATAAATGAAACCAGTTTCCAGTTATCTTCTTCCCTTATGACTATAGGACCTACATGTATAAGTAAGTTTTGGTTTTCTGTATTAAAAGGAAGTTCATGTTTTTCATCAAAAATATATCTCTGGAGCCGCGAGCGGCAGGTAAAAGCAGGCCCGGAAAAATATACCGTGTCTCCAATTTTTATTTTTTCTATATCTTCATCTTTTAAAGGAATATTCAAGTAATGAGTTGCCATATTATTACCTCCCATCAAACCAGTCAGGATAATCCATTATCTCAATGGTATTATCATGACAAATTTTTGTTGTTCCCCGTCTTGCCACACAGCAATTGCTGCTGGTAGCCACAGCAATACCTGCAATGTGGGTGTACGCATATTCTATATTTACACTAAATACTGAAGTACTTCCTCCTGCTCCCATTAAGCCAAAGCCTAGTTCATTTAATGCCTCTGTAAGTTCAATTTCAAGTTCCGCTATCTGAGGATCCGGATGATGAGAACCTATTTTTCTCAGGCATGCTGCTTCTTTTGCAATATTGGCAGCAATATTGGCTGTTCCGCCTATACCTACTCCCAATACCGACGGAGGACAAATTGCACCCGCCCTTGCAGATGATATAAAGGAATCCACAACGAATTTTTTGATACCTGTTAAGCCGTCAGCAAAGGCAATCATCCTGTATTGAGTGCCTCCAAAAACCTCTGAGCCTCCTCCCTTGGCGCAGTAGGTAACCTGTATATCCTTCCCGGGAACAAATTTATATGTAAGATGTGGTATGTTTTCACCAATGTTGTTTCCCGGATCATATCCTGTAAGAGGGTGTTTCATGGTTGCTCTCAAATAACCTTTATGAGTAGCCTCTTCAACACACTCTTTAGTTGCCTCTTCAAGAGCCATTAATCCTCCCTCAATCTGGGCTTCATTTCCTATCTTAAAGTAAAAAATCGGCCAGCCTGTATCGGGGCAACAGGGACTTTTTATTTCTCTTGATATTTCCAGGCTTTTCAAAGTCTTCTCAAGACAGGTTCTCGTACTCTCCTTTCCCTCAATTTTTATGGCTTCTTTAAAAGCTTTGTAAACATCATCGGATATGTATGTCGCTCCTCTTACAATAGCTTTCATTATTCCTTCTTTAAGAGCTTCTCTTCTTATCATAGTATCCATAATTCATTCAGCCTCCCATAGGGCAATTATTCATATAAATATATAAAGTAAAGGCATTCTTCATCAAATCACAATAAAAATATCTATTCAATTTCATCAAGGGGAAATACCGGCCTCCTGACGTTTTCCAACTTTAGCAGTCTGAGATTCTGAGGGCAGGGTCCGGGCACGTCTACATCAATAATTTTCTTAGCTAAAGGGGTGTATGCAGCCCTGAAATGTACCATGGATTTAACCACCAATACCTTTTTATCTAAAGGCTCAATACCCATCCTTCTGAAAATCTCAGGATCAAAGGGTTGAATCCTCCTGCCCGATACTATTACTTCGATACCGTCAAAGTCAATGACAACAGTAGGACCAATATCATTCATTAATCCCCTGGACATAGGTCCTTTATTAATAAACCTACCATCTGTAATAGTTTTTACAATACCTTCGGCTTCAATTGGATCACCCAGGATTTCAGGCATGCTCTTTCCACCCAGAGAAACCTTAACACTAGAACCGACGCCAGCCTCAATAGCTTTTTCTACTGTTTCAGAATCTGTAATTAATGCAAAAGCTGCGTTCTTCACGTTCATCTCCATCATTTTTCGCAATACATGAGTACCATCTCCGGGAGCACCGGCACCTGTGTTGTCAGATACATCAGCTATTACAACAGGCCCTTCTGGTGCTTCAACAGCCTCTCTAATGGCTTGTTCAAGAGGAGTTGTATATTTAACAAAATCTTTATGTTTCTTAATAATAGCTTCACCTATTTCCTCTGTTATTTGTGAGGCAAGTTCAGGATCATTATTGGTCTGAGCAATAACAGTCATTGTTGCATCATGTATATCTGCATAAGGAAAACCTGATACTACAGACACACTGATAACCTGTGGATTCTTTTCCCACTCCAGGGCCATATCCAAGAATGGCTTATGGGGCGGCTTGCCGCTTTCAAGGCAAGGGTTTAGAATAGGCAGTTTTTTTATGCATATAACCGGCTTTATCTCGTTACGCAGCATACGAAATAAATTGGTTGCCGCTTCCACACCCCGTTCATACATATCCACATGGGGATAATGATCAAAAGGGAACATCCCGTTGCTGTTAAACCGCATTTTTTCTGTAATATTGGCATGAAGATCCAATGTAACCATTATGGGCAGGTCATATCCTGTCACCTGCCTGATACTTTCAAGAAGCAGGCCTTCACCATCAGGATAACCCTCAAGAACCATGGCTCCGTGCAATGATAGCAAAATACCGTTAATAGGCTGATTTTCTTTATAGGTTTTTATTATTGCATCTCTTACATGATTAAAAACCTTTTTTTCTACCCGTCCTCCGGGACAGGCATCCGCTGCTATAGAAGGAATGAGAGTAATACCTTCTTTTTGTGCTGTATCTATGAAACCGCCAATTTCTGTCTTTGTACCGGTAAAAAACCGAATAATTTCATCGTTATATACCAGTCTTCTCTTTTTGTAATCCTCCATAGTTGTAGGCTGCTTGATAAAAGTGTTTGTTTCATGTTTGAAGCCTGCAACAAGAACTCTGTATGATGACATGTTAACCCCCTTTAACAAAAAAGTCTAAATTATTTAGGCCATTTTGTTTAGTATAATAATTCTATTGTATATTATATAATAATCTTTTCAATAAGGTTTGCCTTATCAAATATCATACTATCCTGTAACCTCAAATGTGTTCCTATACCTGCATTCCTGCAGGTTTTAAACATGTTATACGCAATGGAAACGTCTACATAAGATAGTCCTACTGCGTTAAAGTATATAAACTCATCTTCAGTCTCTCTTGGCGCTTTTTTGCCCATAACTATTTCATGAAGGTTTGCGTAAATATCATTATCAGTTAACTCACCGCATTTGAACATCCGGCTCAGTGTCTGCGTGCGGTGTTTAACAGTATCCCAGTCATCACATACTATCTTTGAAGCCTTTTTGGCAACAGCAAACTCATCCTCCCAACCACCAATATGGCTGTAAAACGCGCCTTCTTTAATCCACTCTGCTTTGAGCAACGGAGCCTGGGCGCTTGTTGCAGTTACAATGATATCTGAACCGGTAATTGCATCTTTTAATATTGTTCTACAAGAAATGAATTTTATATCCGGAAGAACCGCCTGCATATCTGATATAAATTTGTCTTCTTCTTCAGCATATTTTGATGCCACTTTACAGATTTTTAGAGAAGGACGTACAGACTTCATGGCCAATAGATGCATTTTAGCCTGTTCACCTGCGCCAATAAAGCCTATGGTCTCAGAATTTTTCCTCGCCAGAAAATCTGCTGCTATTCCACCCATAGCTGCCACTCGTATATTAGAACATAAAGTACCTTCCATAACCGCAACAGGAAATCCTGTTTCAATTTCAGATAATAATATGAGCGCCGATAAATTTTGTTTTCCATATTTTACAGGATTTAATGGAAAAACAGACACCCATTTAACTCCGCATACTTTTTCTTCCAAAAGAGTTGCAGGCAGGCAATTGATTCGCTCCTGGGTTTCTTCATTAAAGATCTGGACAATTTTTTCCGGAAATAAAATTTTCCCGTTCTGATAATCCATAAGAGCTTGTCTGGCGCAAGCCATGGCGGCCTTAAGGTCAAAACAACCTGCAGATATTAAATCTTCCTGGGAAAGAAAAAGACATGAGATTTTATTTTTACTCATTATATTTCTCCTCCTTTGTTTGCATTACGTTTTCTGTTTTGTTAGTTTGCTTTATTATATGCATTTTTTTGTTCTGTTTTATAAATTATATTTTATTCTCTCCTTTATCAAACAAAATCTTGTATTTCATATCACTTTTCAGAATGTGGTTGGTAATCCATAGGTATGTAAAGTCTAAAAGCTTGGACAATGTTTCTCTATCTGCAGGGTTTTTAACTTCTCCTGCAATCCTTTCTACAGTTTTAATAAAATATGAGTGCCCTTTCTTGTGGGTTCCTAAATGGACAAAACAATGTTTTTCCATAACTTCTTCTTCACATTTAAAATGATAATTGGCGTAATCCATTAATTCACCAAGTATCGTCGAAATCTCAACTGACAGGTCAGAAATATTGTCTGAAAAAACTAAATTTGCAATTTTATTTCCCAATTCAAATAAATATTTGTGCTGCTTGTCAACTTCAGGAATATCCATTTCATAATCCTTTTTCCACATAAACTTTATAAAGCTGCTTCTTTCAGTTTTTGTTTTTTTCGGCAGCATTTCCAGCACCTTTTCCTGGGAAACAGGCTTGCCAAACAGATATCCCTGTAAAATTTTACAATTATTTTCTAACAGATAATCCCTTTGTTCAATTGTTTCAACACCTTCAGCAATAACTTCCTTGCCTAGTTTTTGTATAATACTTATGAGCATGCCTGTTATTACTTTTTCTCTATTCTCAGTAGTTATCATATCTATAAAAGTCTTATCTATTTTAATAATATCTACCGGCAGATCTTTAAGTTCACTTAGTGAAGAGTATCCCTTGCCGAAATCGTCCAATGCGATTTTAATTCCTTTTTCTCTTAACAAATTCAGTCTTTGGCTGATGATTGAATAAGATTCTCTTAGTACTGATTCTGTTATTTCCAGATGTAAACATTCCGTATTCAATCCCAGATGATAAGACAGGTCGAATATGTTATTAATAAAATCATCATCTAGCAACTGATTCACAGAAACATTTATCGACATGGTAAGATTATCATATCCCATACTATGGAGTTCTTTTAGAAAAAAACATGCATTCCTTAAGACCCATTCCCCTATAGGAATTATAAGGTAATTTTCTTCAGCAATGTTTATAATCTCCATTGGAGATATATCTCCTAATTCAGTATTATTCCAGCGGAGTAAAGCCTCAAATCCCAGAATTTCCCCTGAATCAGCTTTTACCTGTGGTTGGTAGTGAATCTCAAATTCATAATTTTTTAATGCAGTATGAAGATGGTTTTCCAGGGTTGATTTTTTCAAAATACTATTTTGCATATGGTCTTTATAGAAAACATATTTATTCCTGCCACTATATCTGGCTTTGCTGACAGCTATACTCGAACATTTCAGCAGTTCTTCAACCCTTTGTCCATTGTTTGGGTAGATTGAAATGCCAATATTAAGATATACATTAACAAAGCATCCCTCTATTTGATTAGTCTCAAGAACACTTTGAATAATCATGATAGCAGCTTCATCAACTTCTGCTATGCTTTTCCACCCATGAAAAACAATCAGAAAACTATCACTACACAGCCTGAAAATACATGAATTATCAGCGTGAAACATTGAAAGGAGTATCTCGGCTATATAGGCAACTACTTTATTACCATAAGAATATCCAAAATTAGTGTTGATTTCCTTAAAATTATCTATTTCCACATATATAAATGCTGCAGTTTTATCTGGGTGGGCTAATATACATTTATTGATTTCTGAATATACAAATGTATAATCAGGAATTTCTAAATAATTATTATTAACCATAGAGCCTCCACTGACTAATACAACTTATCTTATATGTTTTTCGGATAATTCACAGGTTTTTTATATACTTTCCTTAGCTATAATCTTCTTTTTCTTATTGTATATTCTTTCATCAGGGCAACTTTTTTGTTAACTCAAAAGATAATCGCAAACTGCCTGTACAAATACCTGAACTGAAAGGAGCAGGCAGTTTTCATCCATCTGGAAAGTTGAACTATGTAAAGGAGAATTATCAGCTTTGTCAGGAAATCCGCATCCTACAAGTAAAAATACTCCAGGAACCTTCTGGGAATAGAAGGAAAAATCTTCACAACCTGTAGATGGAGCCACATTATCCTCCAAACTATCTTCTCCTGCTATCTTCTTAATTGAGTTTCTGACCAAGGATGCCAAGACACTGTCGTTTTCCGTGACATCAACCAATTTATGAATAGCCAGGTCAATTTTTACTCCTTCAGCATCTCCAATCTTGTCCGCGGCAAATTGCATGTTTTTATGAATCTTATCCTGTACTTCCTTTTTAAAAGAACGGATGGTTCCTTTTAATTCCGCTGTGTCAGGAATTATATTATAATAAGACCCGGCATTGAAAGAGCATACTGAAATAACAGCAGCCTCTGATGGATCAATCTTTCTTATTACTGTTGTATACAGTTCATTTAGAAGCTTGCTTCCGGCAGATATGGGATCTACGGTAAAATGGGGCTGTGAGCCGTGTCCGCTTTTCCCGGTGATTTTAATATCAAAAAAATCTCCTGCAGATAGTACAGGTCCTGCCTTTGCTATTATTTTACCAGAAGGTATTGAAGGCCAAAGGTGCATCCCTAAACATGCATCAACTTTAGGATTATCCAATACACCTTCTTCTATCATTTTTCTGGCTCCCGTAAGTTTTTCCTCAGCTGGCTGGAACACCAGCTTGACATTGCCTTTTAGCTTATCTTTTAACCTGGAGAGAATTAAGGCAGTGCCCAGTAAAGAAGCTGTATGTCCGTCGTGTCCGCAGGCATGCATCATGCCATCTACTTTTGAGGTATATTCACACTGTACTTCTTCTCTAATGGTATTTGCATCTATATCTGCCCTGAGCATTATGGTTTTTCCATCACCGGCTTCACCTTTTATTATACCAACAACTCCCGTACCAGCAATACCAGTAGTGGTTTCAATTCCGGCATTCCTCAGGACACGGGCTATGTATTCAGAGGTTCTGAATTCTTTATATCCTTCTTCAGGATACATGTGGAGTTCTCTTCTCATTCTAATAATATCTTGAAAAAGTTCCTCAGCAATTTTTTTGATATCATCTGTCATAACCGTATCCTCCGTCACAATTATTATCTAAGTATATTTCCTACGTTGTGGTATTAATTCACATAAACTCTTTCTACTCTCTTTCCAATTCTGCACACAACCTCATAGCTGATTGTTCCGCAAAGGTTTCCGATCATATCTGCTGTTATTTCCTTGCTTCCGCTTTTTCCCATGAGAATTACTTCTTGTCCTTCATATACACAATCCGATACATCTGTTAGATCAACCATAAAATAATCCATGCATATTCTTCCTGCAATGGGTACAGTTTTTCCACCTATCAATACATGACCTTTATCTGACAGTGCTCTCCAATATCCGTCTGCATATCCTGCTGAAACTACTCCAATAATACTGTGATCCCTGCTTATTCTATAAGCTCTTCCGTAGCTGATGAAAGAATCTTTTGGGAATTGTTTTATGGAAACCAGTTTTGATTTTAAGGTCATTACAGGTTTAAGATCAACGGAAGTATATTCTTTGGTATGCTCAGGATATATCCCGTATATTATTAATCCGGGTCTGATCATATTTAAATGCATATCCTTATATTTTAAAGTTGCCGCACTATTTGCCGCATGACGTATCTCAAATTCAACACCTTGTTTCTTAAGATTTTCGCACATTTCCATAAAAAATGTAAATTGAAGAAGTGTATAATCTGGTTTTTCGTCATCCGCACAAGAAAAGTGTGTCATAATCCCTTCAAGTTCTAATCTTGGAAGCCGTGCAACATCCACTACCTGTTTTACTCCATAAGAATCGGGGAAAAAACCAAGTCTGCCCATGCCGGTGTCAACCTTAATATGTACCTTTATGTTTTTCCCGTATTTAACCGCTGCAGATGAAATAAGTTCTCCATGATTAACATTAAATATTATAGGAGTTAAATCATAATCAAAAACCTTATGAACATCCTCTTCTGTTATGGAACCAAAAACTAACACAGGAACATTTATATTATTTTCCCTCAGAGTTATTGCTTCATCTACAGTGGCCACAGCCAGCCTTTGCACGCCATTTGATACAAGAGTTTTTGATATTTCAACAGCTCCATGGCCATAGGCATCAGCCTTAACCACACCCATAATCATAACATTTTTATCTAAAATTTTTCTTATCTCTGATATATTGTGTTTTAAATTGTTCAAATTAATTTCCGCACAAACTCTTTTAGCAGCATCCAACAAGGGTCATCTCCTATTCACAAGCAACAGAACAAAGGGACGGTTCTTTTGCTCCCAAAACATGCGACAAAACGTCCCTTTGTCAGCTTATTCAAGTTGTATTCATAGCACTAATTTTTCATTTACCGTTTCGCTGGAAGGATTTCAATCCAGTATCCGTCAGGGTCATTTATAAAATATATACCCATGTCCTTATTTTCATAGCATATGCAGCCCATCTTTTTATGATGCTCATAAGCTGCCTCAAAGTCATCCACTCTGAATGCTATGTGGAATTCATTGTCACCAAGATCGTAAGGTTCTTTTCTGTCTCTTAGCCAGGTTAGTTCGAGAGCATGCTGAGTTGAGCCATCACCCATAAAAACCAGAATAAAATCCCCGTCTTTATGGTTACGCCTTCTGATCTCCTGTAGCCCCAGAGCTTCTTTGTAAAAAGCTATGCTCTTCTCAAGGTCGAGAACATTGATGTTGTTGTGGCAAAACGTAAACTTCAAGATTATCATCCTCCATGGTTTTTATGATTTTAAGAAAGTGAATGGTCCTGTCCTCAAGAAAGTCATTTTTTGCTCATGGTTAAAGTATATCATAGTAATATAAAGAATGATATCTTTTCTTCTTTTTAGAATCTAATTTTTTTCCTACTAAAATAAAAGCAACAAGATTCATGTAAGGCTTCTTGTTGCTTTTATTTAATTAACCCGCACTGTTTTTTTATTTATTTTTATACCTGTATTATTACCATTATTACCATGCCTGAATATGCCTTTTTTAAGAATTAGTATCTAGCATCCCTCAAGGTACTCTTTTATCTGCACAACATCCTTATCTCCCCTGCCGGAAAGATTAACAATAATTATCTCATTTTTATCAATTTCTTTCGCCAGTTTCATTGCATAGGCAACTGCATGAGAGCTTTCAATGGCAGGTATAATTCCTTCCACTTTTGAAAGGGTCATGAAAGCATCAACAGCTTCTTTATCCGTTACTGTAACATATTCTGCCCTTCCGGTTTCTTTGTAGTAACAATGTTCAGGTCCCACACCCGGATAATCCAGACCGGCAGCAATAGAATAAACCGGCAATGGTTCATTGTTCTCATCCTGTAAGGTATAGCACTTAAATCCATGTATTATACCAATAGTTCCTTTACATATACTTGCTGCATGTTCATTTGTATCCAATCCCTTACCTGCAGGCTCAACTCCGATAATTTTAACAGAGCTGTCATTATAGAAAGGATGGAATAGCCCTATTGCATTGCTTCCGCCTCCAACACAAGCTACCAGGTAATCGGGCAGCTTTCCTTCAGTCTCAAGAATCTGTTTTCTTGCTTCACGTCCTATAATGCTCTGGAATTCCCTGACCATTGTTGGGTATGGATGAGGACCTACAGCAGAACCCAATAGATAGAAAGTATTCTTATAATTCTGGACATAATCTTTTAATGCCTCATCTACTGCATCCTTTAAGGTTCTTGTACCTGTTTTTACCGGAACTACTTTTGCTCCCAGAAGCTCCATCCGGAAAACATTAAGTGCCTGTCTTTTTGTATCGATTTCTCCCATATAAATCACACATTCAAGCCCGAATAAAGCACAGGCTGTTGCCGTAGCCACACCATGCTGTCCTGCTCCGGTTTCAGCAATTACTCTTTTCTTTCCCATTTTTTTAGCCAGCAATATCTGTCCCAGAGCATTATTTATTTTGTGGGCACCTGTATGGTTCAAGTCTTCTCTCTTAAGGTAAATCTTGCCGCCGCCCATTTCTTTGGTCAGCCTTTCAGCAAAATATAGTGGGCTTTCTCTTCCTACATAATGTTTGTAGTAATAATTCAGTTCATTTAAAAATTCTTCATCCTCAATATACTTGTAAAAATTTTCTTCCAATTCAGTCAACGGAGCTACAAGCTCATCCGGAACAAACCTTCCTCCAAATTCTCCAAAAAATCCATTTTTCATCATTCTTATCTCCCTTCTTTTAAACAAATTTTGTTGAATTTTGCCATTTTAAATTTAATTATTTTTATTATAATTTGCATAAATTCCGATACCGCCTATAGAAGCAAGTAACTTCTTGATGCCTTGTTAGATTGCTGTTGTAACAAAGCTGTTAACAAAGCTTGAGAGCATTTGCTGTCTAGTAATATAAAAAACCTCTTGTTCCCTTACTAGGGACAAGAGGTTAATTTCTCCTGCGGTGCCACCCAAATTGACATATTAATAATAATATGCCCACTCATTTCATGTACAATAATACATGTCCTCTTGTTAACGGGCAGGAACCCCGTCGACGCCTACTTTTTATTCGGATCGCACTCATGAGCCCATTCACCATTAACATCCACGCCACATTCGCACCATCTAGTGACTCTCTGTAATTTTCAATTAATGGTTACTATACTCAATCATCACTTTAGTATTATTCTATTTCATAATATAGTTAATAAAGATAATAACACATCTTAAATCATATGGCAAGAGAAAAATTTTTTCTTTAATTAAGTTTTTTCATAATTAATTTTTTCCAGAATAATTACATAGATTTTCACCGCTTCAGAAATTTCTTCATACTATAGAATAAGGTATATATAATAAAGGCATATCAAAAAAATGTGAGGTTTTGCTTTATGGATAAATACAGTGTAATGGAAAACGTTGCCAATAGTTTACTTGCTGCCAGCAAGATCAGAAAAATGTATACCCCGGTATCAGGAGATCTTCTCCAGGCTGAGAGAGGACAGAGTGTAAGTATTCAATCCCGTCCTCAACCTGATCAAATAATGGAAGTAATAGCGCATTATTCCCCTGAAAAATATAAAAGTTCATTAAGTAATACCGTGCGTATATGCGCTGATTATACTAATTCATACAGAAATTTAAAAAGAAATTTTACCCTGGCAAAAAACAGAGGTATCAGCTCCGATACCATAGCCAGCACTATTGCAGCAATGAGGCCAATACTGGACAACAAGAGCAAGGTACTCGTATCGAAGGTGCTGAAAATATATGAAATATTAAAATCATAAAAATGTTATATAGTATTCGGATATTTATATATCTCCCCTTTATAGTTTTTCATAATAACTTGCGTTTTATCTATCGAAATCACATATTCCGGATTGACAGGGATTTTCCCTCCCCCTTCGGGTGCATCAATTACAAAAGAGGGTATGGCATACCCTGATATATATCCTCTTAAATCCCTCATTATATTTATTCCGGTATCTACTGGTGTCCTGAAATGGCTTATGCCTATGGCCAGGTCACATTGATACATATAATATGGCCTTACTCTCATTTTAACAAGTTTAAGATATAGTTCCTTTAAAGTGGCACTGTTATCATTAACACCCCTAAGTAAAACATTCTGATTTCCCAAAGGTATTCCGGCATCAACAATCTTACCGCATGCTTTTATTGAGTGGTCCGTAATTTCATCCGGATGGTTAAAATGAGTATTAATCCATATCGGCTGGTACTTTTTCAGCATCTTCAGCAAATCATCATTTATTCTCATTGGAAGTACCACCGGAACTCTGGTGCCAATACGAATAATTTCCACATGAGGTATTTCACGCAATCTGGATATAACCTTTTCAAGGAAAGAATCTGACAAAATCAACGGGTCTCCGCCAGATAAAAGGACATCCCTTATGAAAGAATTATCCTTTATATATTTCAAAGCTTGATCCAGGGCCTTGCTTCCAATTGAGTAATCCTCCTCTCCCACCATACGTCTTCTTGTACAATGCCTGCAGTACATGGCACACTTATGCGTCAATAAAAACAATACTCTGTCAGGATATCTGTGAACTATATTTGCAACTGGAGAAAACATGTCCTCATTGAGAGGATCAGACATATCAAAAGGACAAAAGTCTAACTCCTTTATGCTGGGAATTGCCTGGGATCTTATAGGACAGTTGGGGTTATCCTGGTCAATTAAGGTTGCATAATAGGGTGTAATGGCCATCCTGAATTTTTTAAGGCATTCATTAATGTCTGATATTTCTGTATCTGACAGTTTTATTATCTTACTTAATTGCTCTGTAGAAGTTATCCTGTTTCTTAGCTGCCATTTCCAATCGCTCCAATCCTCTTCGCTTACATCTTTCCATAACTCGATAGATTTATATTCTCTCACTTTTCTCGCCTTCATCCTAAATTAATTGTTTTATTCCGTACCTTTTTAAAGCACTGTTTAATATCATTTTAATTGTATCTGTGTACCCCACTCCGTTGAATTGAGTAATCATGGGATAATCACTATAACCCGGAGCTAATCCTGGCAGAGGATTTATCTCAATAAAATATATTTCTCCATCTTCTGCCATACGGAAATCTACTCTCGAAAAGTCTTTGCACTCAAGTAACCTGTATATTTTTCCGGCCATAACTTTCATCTTTTTTTCGGCAGACTTATCAAGATCCGCAGGACAGATATAATCTACATATTCTTTATAGTTCTTTTTTACATTAAAGCTATATATATTGTACTTTTGCCCCCGATTTTTGTACTTAATCTCCATGGGAGGGAATATCAGTGTTTCACCCCCATTCCCCACAATGGCAACTGTAAACTCCCTGCCTTGAATAAATTCCTCCACCAGCACAGACTGGCAGTAGGCAGAAATATTCTTTTCTATAAGCTGCCGCAGTTCCTCATGATTTTCAGCCACAGCAATGTCGGAAATGCCTTTGCTGGAACCTTCGGCATTGGGCTTCACAATAACGGGAAACTTCAGGTTTACTTTTGTATTTGGACATATAGAATTAAATATTTTATACCTTGGAGTTTTTATCTTATAAGTTGACAGGAATCTTTTTGAGAGGGCTTTGTCCAGTGATAAACATAATGTAGTTTCGTCAGAACCAACAAAAGGGATTTTGAGAAAATTTAGTATAGCAGGAACCTGTGCTTCTCTTCCTCTTCCATGAATGCCTTCAGCAATATTAAATACTATGTCCAACTTTGTGCTTAACAGTTTATGAAATATTCCACTGTCCGCTTCAAGAAGCTCAACCTTGCATTGCAACCGTTCAAGTGCTTCTTTTATAGCCAATATAGTTTCTATACTGTCATACTCTGCTTCAATGTCTTCAATCACTGACTCTATACCTTTTTTAAGGTTATAGGCAAGACCTACCGTCATCAATGGGTTAGGCAGCGGGTCTGTGTTTTCATAAGTTTCCATTCCACCGCGCTTCTTTCGGTTATAAGTAAAAAACTGTAATTGGCAAAAGCAGCTTGCTAAATACATTAATTGTAATTATAGCAGAAGCATAGATTAATTAAACACCTGGAATTACCTGTTTTGAATGATTTTATACTTGTATAGATGGTTTGAATGATTTACTGCATTTTCTTATGGCCTGATAAAATATTATAATATATTACTTATTATAGTGATTATATAAATCTCATTTGTGATTATATTACCCTGCACATTGTCTGAATATAATCTTCAAATATAAACATGGATATAATGCCCCTTATCTGGAGAAAACTATATGTACATTATTCTATCCTGTTAATTTTAATAAATAATCAATTTATAGATTATTAAATTTACATCAGGTTTTTGATTTACATCATTAGATTTAATATTATATCAGGAATGGTGATTTTATGGATGCATGGCGTGGATTTAAAAAAGGCAACTGGAATTCAGAAATTGATGTAAGAAATTTCATACAATTAAATTATACCCCTTATGAAGGTAACGAAAGTTTTCTTCAGCCTCCCACCGAAGCAACAAAAAAGTTGTGGGAGAAAGTATCAAACCTTCTCGAACAGGAAAGAAAAAACGGCGGAGTTCTTGACATTGATACAAGCACCATATCAACAATTACATCCCATAAGCCAGGATATATAGATAAGTCTCTGGAAAAAATTGTAGGACTTCAGACAGATTCCCCCTTAAAACGTGCCATTATACCATTTGGGGGTCTGAGGATGGTTGTTAAAGGATGTAATGCATATGGAAAAGAAGTCCCTCCAGAAATAGTAAACATTTTTACCAATTATAGAAAAACCCATAACGATGCGGTATATGATGTTTATACTCCCGAAATGCGGCGAGCCAAAAAGGCAGGTATTATTACAGGCCTGCCTGATGCTTACGGGAGAGGCAGGATAATTGGTGATTATAGAAGAGTGCCTTTGTATGGAGTTGACAGGCTTATAGAAGAAAAAGAAAAGGAAAAAACTTTTCTGGAGTATGACTATATTGATGGAGAAACAGTAAGAGAAAGAGAAGAAATCAGTGAGCAGATAAAAGCTTTAAGAAACCTTAAGGAAATGGCTCTAAGTTATGGCTTTGATATATCAGGGCCTGCAAAAAATGCCCGGGAAGCTGTTCAATGGCTTTATTTTGCTTATCTTGGAGCAGTCAAAGAACAAAACGGCGCTGCCATGAGCTTAGGAAGAGTTTCTACCTTTCTTGACATATATATTGAAAGGGATTTGGATGAGAACAAAATTACCGAGCAGGAAGCACAGGAATTAATAGACCATTTTGTAATTAAGTTAAGGATAGTAAGGTTCTTAAGGACACCGGAGTATGACAAACTTTTTAGCGGAGATCCTACCTGGGTAACTGAGAGTATTGGAGGTATGGGACTTGATGGAAGAACTCTTGTAACCAAAACTTCCTTTAGAATGCTAAATACCCTGATAAATCTTGGACCTGCACCGGAGCCTAATTTAACCGTGCTATGGTCCGTACATCTTCCCGAACCTTTTAAAAAGTTCTGCTCCAAAATTTCAATCAGTACAAGTTCCATACAATATGAAAATGATGATATAATGCGGCATCACTGGGGAGATGATTATGGTATTGCCTGCTGCGTTTCAGCTATGAGACTGGGTAAACAAATGCAGTTTTTTGGTGCAAGATGCAACCTGGCAAAGGCGCTGCTTTATGCCATAAACGGAGGAAAAGATGAGATAACCGGAAATCAGATAGCACCTGCACTGGCACCTATAGACAGCGAGTACCTTGAATATGAAGAAGTTATGGAACGTTTTAATGCTATCCTTGACTGGCTTACAAGACTATATATGAATACTCTTAATATTATCCATTACATGCATGACCGGTACGCATATGAAAGGCTCCAAATGGCCCTTCATGACAGAGAAGTTTTCAGGACTATGGCTTGCGGTGTTGCAGGGCTTTCGGTAGTAGCTGATTCATTGAGCGCAATAAAATATGCACGGGTAAAACCCATCAGAAATGAAGATAACATTGCTATAGACTTTGAGGTGGAAGGAGATTTCCCTAAATTCGGAAATAATGATGAACGGGTAGATTCAATTGCTGTTGAAGTAATTAAAATGTTTATGAATAAATTAAGAAAACAAAGGACATACAGAAATTCCATGCCTACCCTTTCTATACTGACAATTACCTCAAATGTGGTTTACGGAGAGAAAACCGGAAATACGCCAGATGGAAGAAAAAGCGGCGAACCTCTTGCTCCGGGCGCAAATCCCATGCATGGCAGAGATATTAACGGCGCTTTGGCTGTATTAAATTCCATAGCTAAACTTCCTTATGAATATGCCCAGGATGGAATTTCCTATACATTCTCCATTGTACCAAAAGCTCTCGGAATTCATAATGATACAAGAGTGAATAATCTTACTTCTCTGCTTGACGGTTATTTTAAACAGGGAGGGCATCACATCAATGTTAATGTTTTTGATAAGGAACTTCTGTTGGATGCAATGGAGCACCCTGAAAAATATCCCCAGCTCACTATCAGAGTATCAGGATATGCCGTTAATTTTACTAAGCTAACAAGAAAACAACAGCTTGACGTCATAAACAGGACTATACACGGCGGCATTTAAATAATCAACCTTGATTCGCCCGGGGATTAAAGATATTTTCCTTAGGATGTGACAAATACATGATAAAAGGCAGAGTACATTCCTTTGAAACTTTTGGTACTGTAGACGGCCCTGGAATAAGATTTGTAGTTTTTATGCAGGGCTGTCCCCTAAGATGTATTTATTGCCATAACAGGGATATGTGGGATACCTGTGGTGGTAAGGAGTACACACCTGATGAGATCATAAATGAATTAAGTAAATATTTAAATTATATAAAGCCCTCAGGAGGCGGTATTACAATAACCGGAGGAGAACCGACCCTCCAGGCAGAATTTGTTTCTGAGGTGTTTAAAAAATGCCGTGAAATAAACGTGCATACGGCACTTGATACCAGCGGCCATGCCCCAATTGAGAAGGTAAAAACCTTATTGCAATATACTGACCTTATATTGTTGGATATTAAGCAGGCTTCTGAGGAAAAACACAGGCAAATTACAGGTGTAGGCAGAGATACTATTGTTAAATTTGCAACTTACGCATCTGAAAAAGGTATACCGATATGGATAAGATATGTTCTTATCCCGGGATATAATGATGATAAAGAAGATCTGGAGTTGGCGGCGCAATTTATTTCAACCCTCAAAACAGTGCAAAAAGTGAATGTGCTCCCTTATCACAATCTTGGGGAATATAAGTGGGAAAAACTTGGTGAAAAATATTCCTTAAAAGGATTGAAAAGCCCAGGACAGGAGCAGGCTAAGAAGGCTGAAGAAATTCTCCTTAAAGCCTTGCCTTTAGTGAACTAATAATTATTCTTCTCTTTTAACTTAAATATAAGTATAATATAATTAGTACCTAATTTAATATTGCAGTTCCTTAATATTGGTATTATCCGGAGGTCATTATGAAAATAGAAAAAATTAGTGAAAACATCATCAAAGTCACTATTTCCCTGGATGACCTGGAAGAAAGAAATATTGACATTTCTTCTTTAAATTATAACTCCCCTGCTGCACAAAATTTATTCTGGGATATGGTTGAACAGGCTGAAGAACAATTAGGTCTGAATATTTCAGATTCTCAGCTATTAATAGAACCTTACCAGGATTTTAACGATGGTTTTACAATAACTATAACTAAAATCAGTGATGATGCAGATTTTGAATCCATTCAAAAGTACATTAAAAGCAGATTTAAAAAATCGGATTTAAGAGTAAGGCGAAAAATCCGTAAGCTTTCTTCATCACTCATTATTTACGCTTTTGAGAATTTTGAAGATTTATGCATGCTATGTAAGAATATCCAACCATTATATAACGGGAAGAGTAGTTTATATGAGCTAAATAACGTATACTATCTAACCCTGATAAAACCCTGTTTAGGTCAGTCGAATTCAGGGTTATTTGAATCATTATTGAATGAATACGGAACAAAAATTCAAAACACCAATTTTTATGAAGGTTATTTAAATGAGTACGGAATAAAAATTATAGAAGAAAATGGGATACAGACTATAAATAAGTATTTTTAAAGGCAAGGGAGACCGCCCCTTGCCTTTAAATTCTTGCACATTATTTTTAAACTGAACCTATTTATTTCACTGTTCCATTAATGCACCACGTTCTATTTTATCTAAGGAATCTTTTTCATTGCTGATTATTATATTATTGCTTTTTTCTTCCTGTAAATTGCTGCCTGTAAAAGCCATGATTTTTTGTTTTACAAGTGCCGCGTTTAAGACAGTGTCCATATCGGCTGCAGTAATAAATTTTATTTTCTTTCTGATATTTTCGGGTATTTCTTCAATATCTTTCTTATTATCTATCGGTATTATCACTGTATCAATTCCAGCCCTGTGTGCAGCCAGCACTTTTTCCTTAAGCCCTCCAATAGGCAGCACCCTGCCTCTGAGAGTTATTTCTCCGGTCATGGCCACATTTCTTTTTACAGCCCTTAATGAAAGAGCTGATGTCATTGCTGTAGCCAGAGTAATACCCGCTGATGGTCCGTCTTTAGGAATTGCACCTTCAGGTACGTGTATATGAATATCGTATTTTGTATAAAAATCCTTGTCTATCCCCAGATGTTCAGCCTTAGAGCGAATATAGCTCATGGCAGCCCTCGCAGATTCTTTCATGATTTCGCCTAAATGTCCTGTAAGTTCAAGTTTACCGCTTCCGCTCATAACATTTACTTCAATAGAAATAGTATCCCCACCCACAGGTGTCCAGGCTAATCCTGTAGCAATTCCTATTTCATCTTTCTCATTAACCTTTTCATACCTATACCTTTTAACACCTAAGTATTTTGTAAGGTTAGTGGATCGAATCTTAACTGACTTCTTATTGGTTGAAACAAGCTGTTTTGCAACCTTTCTGCAAATTGAGGCAATCTCTCTTTCAAGATTTCTTACTCCTGCCTCTCTTGTGTAGTAATTTATTATATCTCTTACCGCTTGTTCATCAAAGCTGATATTTCTTTTTTTCAAGCCATGTGCTTCTATTTGCTTTGGAATCAGATACTTTATTGCAATATTCACTTTTTCCTCTTCAGTATACCCAGGTATACTTATCACTTCCATCCTGTCCAACAAAGGCCTGGGTATAGTTTCCATATTATTGGCAGTGGTTAAAAATAATACATCTGAAAGGTCAAAAGGAACCTCAAGATAATGATCTCTAAAAGCAAAATTTTGTTCACTGTCAAGAACCTCAAGCAAAGCTGCTGCAGGATCTCCCCTGAAATCATTGCTCATTTTGTCAATTTCATCAAGCAGTAACAGAGGATTGCTGGAACCTGCCTCTTTAAGGGCAGCAATTATCCTGCCGGGCATTGAACCGATATATGTTCTTCTATGCCCTCTTATTTCAGCTTCATCCCTTACGCCTCCCAGAGACAACCTCACATACTTTCTGTTCAATGCTCTGGCAACTGATTTGGCAATAGAGGTTTTACCTACACCAGGAGGTCCTACCAGGCAAATAATCGGACCTTTCAAACTGTTTTTTAGCTTGCTTACAGCTAAGAATTCAAGTATTCTCTCTTTGACCATTTCCAGGCCGTAATGATCTTCCTCGAGTATCTTTTGAGCATTTAATATATCAAATGTATCCTCAGTCTTTTTATTCCACGGTAAATCAAATATCCAGTCCAGATATGTCCTTATAACCGTGCCTTCAGCTGAACCGGGAGCCATTTTTGATAATCTGTCCAGTTCTTTATTTACTTTTTCTTTTACTGCTTCAGGGAAATTAGCTTTCTCCATTTTTTCCCTGTATTCTTCTACTTCTCCCAAAGGATTATCTTTATCTCCCAGTTCACTCTGTATAGCTTTTAACTGTTCCCTGAGATAATAATCCTTTTGCATTTTGTCAATCTGTTTTCTGACTTTGGCATTAATGTCTCTTTCTATCCGCAGAATTTCAATTTCCTTCAAAAGGATTTCCAAAAGTCTTTCCATTCTTATTGCAGGATCAAATTCATCCAGCAGTTCCTGTCTTTGATCGGTTCTGAGAAAAATACTGTATGTTATTGTATCAGTGAGCTGTCCTGGTTCCTCAAGGGACATTATTGACATTATCACTTCCGGTGAAATTTTACCGCTTAGTTTGACATATTCACCAAAGGCATCCAGTATTCTCCTTCTAAGGGCTTCAATCTCCAAATTATTCTTTTCGTCAATCACATAGGTCTTTTCTGCCACTTCCGCCATAAAAAAAGACTCAGTTTGAGTAAATTTACATATTTCAGCTCTGCTTATACCTTCCACTAGTACCCTGATAGTATCTCCTGGCAGTTTTAAAAGCTGCTTGATTTTTGAAATAGTACCAACACTGTATATGTCATCTATATCTGGAGAGTCAACCTTAGCGTCTTTTTGAGCTACTAAAAAAATCAACTGGTCGTTAACCATAGCTTCTTCCAGAGCTTTAATTGACTTTTCCCGGCCTACATCAAAATGCAAAATCATATACGGAAATACAGTTAGCCCTCTTAGGGGTAAAAGCGGCAATACCTGTTTTTTTATAATCTTTTTTCTTTCCAAAATTAATCAACCCCTCACAAAATAATCTATTCCCACCATTTATTTCATACATTTCATATAACATAAAGGTATAATATTTCCCGCTACAGAAATTTTACCCTGTATATTCTGATTAAAGTAACATAAGTTTCTCAGCGCCCGAAAACTTTAAGGTAACAGCTTTCTGTCAATCTGGGATACATCTTTTTCCCCGTTTTAACACCCAGGTTCATAAAAATTTTTCGATTTTCACCGCTCGTTATATTTTTATTTGGCTCTATACAGCTTTATTCTTGCAAGGCAAAAAAGACAACTTCATTTCAGTAGTATAAATTATAACCTTTTAATATTTTGATTTCAATTGTTTAATATGGTATTATAGGAAATGTATGTTGTGTTCAGAATCTTTTGTGAAGGCCTTTTCCGGTTATATTTACTGTGGAATAGCTAGAATACCCTCTCTCCTATAGCCTCCATTTCCTTTGAAGTTTCCAGCATTTTATTAAACATTCCAACTATAGTCTCTGAATGTTTTTCGGCTTTTTTGGCCACCTGCGCTGCTTCATGGGTATTTCCATTATTCAATAATTCAATTACTTCTTCTCCCATAATGTGCAGTTCTGAATGGTATTTTTCTACTGCTTTCCATAATGGCAGTATCTTTTCTGATTTTGGTTCTACACTGTAGTAGAAATGTCCAAAACCACACCGATGGTCATCAGTTTGCAAAGGTTGTGCATGACCTTTTGCTACCATATCCTTTAGAATTTTAACCCAGTTAATATGAGCTTGAATAGCAGATTCGATTGAAGCATTAAAATCACTGATTGATAGTCCGTTTAACCTGTCAGAAGCTATTTTGCCTCCCTGTTTGGTAAGTTCATCAACTTCTAACTCTATATCCTTAATATCATCGGCCACATTTGAGATATCATTGCCTAACAATTCCAGATCCGTAACCAGAATGCTGACCTTTTCAGTTTCTTCACTTATGCTGTACATACCTGCTGATACTTCTTCGAGGGAAGCATGAAGTTGTTCATTAAAAGCAGAAATTTTTTCTAAGCTTTGAGTAACATTATCTATGGATGCTGCACTGGCTCTGAAATCTTCAATTATTGCAACCATTGAAGTACTTGCCTTGTCTATCAGCTTTATTGTCATATTTACACTCTTTTGGCTTTTTACTGATGCAGCATTTACTTCATCGAGAAACTCATCCATAGATTTAAGAAGTGATTTCGTGGTATCTGATAGTTTTCTTATTTCATCTGCTACCACCATAAAGCCCTTCCCTGCATCCCCAGCCCTGGCTGCTTCTATTGAAGCATTAAGAGCCAGGAGATTTGTTTGGTTGGATATATTATGTATACCTTGCAATGTTTCTCGCATTTTTTCCAATGTAGTGAAAAGATAATTAATGTCCTGGCTCATACCTGTAGAATATTCTAATACTTCTCTGCTTTCATTCTCCATTGCCTTCATCATTTCACTGCTCTTAACAGTATTTTCATTTAATATTTTTGACTCTATTGTTATTTTCTCAAGAGATGAGCTTAATTCTTCACTGCCTTCAGCTATCTGGTTTATAGCAGCTGTAGCTTCCTGAAAGGTTGAATAGACATTACTTGAAATCCTGGAAAGTTCCTTTATTGATTCACTAATTCTTTTACTTGCATGTTTTAATTTTATATCAAAGCTGCTTATTTTTGTAGCTAGTATAAACAGCCCCTTTAACAGTGCTTTAACAGATTTGCTCTTTAATTTAAGTTCCTTGCCTAGTTCTATGACTTTCCTTGCCAAAGCATTGCTTGTTTGAGATTCATGTTCATCAAATACATCCAGGTTTCCTTTGGTAATTGATTCTATGTAACCAATTACTTTTCCAGGGCTATTAAATAACATAGTAAATCCCCCTCTATTTGTAATATTATGTCTAATAATTACACTTTAGATTAAATTTTTAATAAATCAACTATCCTTTTAATACCCTTTTAAAAAGCATGAAAAACAGCGGACAATCTTATGATCATCCGCTGTTTTTATTTAAATTTTTATATCAGAGCTCTATCCATGCATATCATGCTTACATATGCTATAATCACAGAGCCTTTATTATTCAATTATTTCACTAACTGTACCTGCTCCTACTGTTCTTCCACCCTCACGGATAGCGAACCTCAAGCCTTCTTCCATAGCTATAGGAGTAATGAGCTTGATTGTCATATTAATGTGGTCACCAGGCATACACATTTCAACACCCTGAGGTAATTCTGCTACGCCGGTAACGTCAGTTGTTCTGAAATAGAACTGAGGTCTGTAACCATTGAAGAATGGAGTATGTCTTCCACCTTCTTCTTTAGTTAATACGTAAACCTGTCCTTTAAAATGAGTATGAGGTTTAATTGAACCAGGTCTTGCAAGAACTTGTCCTCTTTCTACTTCATTCCTCTGGATACCTCTTAAGAGACAACCAATGTTGTCACCTGCAACAGCTTGATCCAGAAGCTTTCTGAACATTTCAACACCAGTAACAACTGTTTTTCTTGGAGCATCCATTAAACCAACTATCTCTACTTCGTCTCCAACTTTAATTTGTCCTCTTTCTACTCTACCAGTTACAACTGTTCCACGGCCAGTGATGGAGAAAACATCCTCAATAGGCATAAGGAATGGCATATCAACTGCTCTTTCAGGAGTAGGTATATATTCGTCTACTGCATCCATTAAATCCATTATGCACTTATATTCTGGTGCATTAATATCCTGTGAAGCAGATTCGAGGGCAGCGAGGGCTGAACCTCTGATTATAGGAATATCGTCTCCTGGGAATTCATAAGCACTTAACAGTTCCCTAACTTCCATTTCAACCAATTCAATAAGTTCTTCATCATCTACCATATCACATTTGTTGAGGAAAACTACTATATAAGGTACGCCAACCTGACGAGCGAGAAGAATATGCTCTCTTGTCTGAGGCATTGGACCATCAGCAGCTGAAACTACCAGGATAGCGCCGTCCATCTGAGCAGCACCGGTAATCATGTTCTTAACGTAGTCAGCGTGTCCCGGGCAGTCAACGTGAGCATAATGTCTCTTATCAGTTTCGTATTCAACGTGAGCAGTTGAAATTGTGATTCCTCTTGCCTTTTCTTCTGGAGCCTTGTCAATCTGGTCATATGCTGTAAAATTAGCTTTTCCTAAGAATCCTAATACTTTTGTGATTGCTGCTGTCAATGTAGTTTTTCCATGGTCAACGTGACCAATAGTTCCAATGTTTGCATGTGGTTTGGTTCTTTCAAACTTAGCTTTTGCCATTATTAACTCTCCTTCCTTTTTCAGTATATTTTACTGAAATGCCAGTTTTTTTATTAATTATTTATGAATATTCTATACTTACATTGTAATTAAATCAATACCTTCTTAGCAATACCTGATTACCAAAAACAGGTCTACAGAAGGTTTGTAAACCTTACCTGTTTAGAATGGATTCCTGTATATTTTTAGGAATTTCTTCATAGTTATTGAACTGCATCGTAAAGACTCCTCTTCCCTGAGTTTTTGAACGCAGTTCTGTAGCATATCCAAACATCTGGGCAAGCGGGACATAAGCAGTAATTACCTGGGCGCCTGAACGGGCTTCTATTCCGGAAATTCTTCCACGCCTGGAGTTTATATCACCCATTACGTCACCCAAATACTCTTCCGGCACCACAATATCAACCTTCATTATAGGTTCAAGCAATACCGGGTCTGCTTTACGGCAACCTTCTTTAAATGCCATGGATGCAGCAATTTTAAATGCCATTTCGGAAGAATCTACCTCATGGTAGGATCCATCTACAAGTGTAACCTTTACATCCAGGACCTGATAGCCTCCTAATATTCCACTTTTCATGGCTTCCTGTATTCCGGCGTCAATTGCAGGGATAAACTCCTTTGGTATTGCTCCTCCAACAATTTTATTTTCAAAGATATAACCTTCCCCTTTTGGGAGAGGTTCAATTTCAATCCAGCAATGCCCATACTGTCCTCTACCACCGGATTGCCTTACAAATTTCCCTTCAGATTTAACAGGTTTGCGGATAGTTTCTTTATACGCAACCTGCGGTGAACCTACATTAGCTTCGACCTTAAACTCTCTCATCATTCTGTCAACTATGATGTCCAGGTGGAGTTCTCCCATTCCGGATATAACTGTCTGACCTGTTTCCGGATTGTTGTATACTTTAAATGTAGGATCTTCCTCTGACAGTTTTTGCAGGGCAATGTCCATCTTTTCCTGTCCGGCTTTGCTCTTTGGCTCAATGGCTATGGATATAACCGGTTCGGGAAATTCCATTGATTCGAGAACTATAGGGTGGTTTTCATCACATAATGTGTCCCCTGTTGTAGTGTCTTTCAAACCTACAGCTGCGGCAATGTCTCCTGCGTAAACAGCATCCACGTCTTCCCTGTGGTTTGCATGCACAAGCAGTAAGCGGCCAATTCTTTCTTTTTTGTTTTTTGTTGAATTGAGCACATATGAACCTGCCTTTAGCTGTCCTGAATAGACTCTGAAGAAACACAACTTTCCTACATATGGGTCCATTATAATTTTAAAAGCTAAAGCAGAAAATGGTTCATTATCATCTGCCTTTCTCACCAATTCTTCATCATGGTCAGTTGAAAAACCATGTACTGGTGGAATATCAATGGGAGAAGGCAGGTAATATACTACTGCATCCAGTAATTGCTGCACGCCTTTGTTTTTGTAAGATGAACCACACAATACTGGCACCATTTTTGCCCCTATAGTAGCTTTTCTTATTCCTGCACGTATTTCCTCTTCAGTCAGCTCTTCACCTTCTAGATATTTAATAGTTAATTCTTCGTCTTGTTCAGCAACAGCTTCAATTAAAATGTCCCTGTATTTTTGTACAATATCTTTCATCTCTTCGGGAATTGGGCCTTCTTCTATAACCTGGCCAAGTTCATCCCTATAATAATGTGCCCTCATTGTTACGAGGTCAGCAATTCCTTGAAAATTCTCTTCTTTTCCTATTGGCAGCTGGATCGGTATAGCATTTGCATGCAAACGGTCTTTCATCATTTGAATGCAATTAAAAAAATCCGCACCTATAGTATCCATTTTATTTACATATGCAATTCGAGGTACATGATATTTATCAGCCTGTCTCCAGACAGTTTCTGATTGAGGCTCAACTCCTCCTTTTGCACAAAAAAGCGTTACTGAACCATCGAGAACGCGAAGAGATCTTTCGACTTCAACAGTGAAGTCAACGTGCCCCGGCGTATCAATAATATTTATTCTATGATCTTTCCAGTAAGCGGTAGTTGCTGCAGAACTAATGGTAATGCCTCGTTCCTGCTCCTGTTCCATGAAGTCCATAGTTGCATCGCCTTCATGAGTTTCTCCCATTCTATGAACTTTCCCTGTATAAAACAATATCCGCTCAGTAGTTGTAGTTTTACCTGCATCAATATGAGCCATTATTCCAATGTTTCTTATATTCTCCAGATTGATTTGCCTGGGCATCTTCACCCTCCTTTCACTTTACGATAGTTCATCACGTTTACATTACCATCTGTAATGAGCAAAAGCTCTGTTAGCTTCAGCCATCTTATGAGTATCTTCTTTCTTCTTAAATGCTCCGCCTACACCGTTGGCTGCATCCATAATTTCTCCTGCAAGCCTTTCTTTCATGGTCTTTTCCCCACGCTCGCGAGCATAAGATACCAGCCATCTGATTCCCAAGGACTGGCGTCTTTCCGGCCTTACTTCTACAGGCACCTGGTAAGTGGCACCACCAACTCTTCTGGCTTTTACTTCCAGTACAGGCATAACATTATTTAATGCCTCTTCAAATACTTCCAGAGGATCTTTTCCTGTCTTTTCCCTAATAATATCAAAGGCGCCATAGCAAATTTTTTGAGCTATACCTTTTTTACCATCAAGCATAATCTTATTTATAAGTTTTGTCACTACTTTGTCATTATATACTGGATCAGGCAGAACTTCTCTCTTTGGAACATGACCTTTTCTTGGCACTTTACTTCCCTCCTTTTCATGATAATACTATCATTGGTACTCGAGTTAGTTTTTAACTAACCATCGTCAAGTGCTGTGTACTATAGATAGATGATTAACTGGAAAAAACAAAAAATATATATTAACTACGTACCTGCACTTTTTAATTTCTCTTCTTACTTATCTCTGTTATTTAGCCTTATCTCTGTTATTTAGCTGCACTGGTTTTTGGCCTCTTTGCACCATATTTTGACCGGCCCTGCATTCTTTTTGCAACACCTGCAGTATCTAGAGTTCCTCTTATAATATGATATCTTACACCTGGTAAATCTTTAACCCTACCGCCTCTGATCAGAACAACACTATGCTCCTGGAGATTATGACCAATTCCGGGAATATATGCTGTTACTTCAACTCCGTTTGTTAAACGTACTCTGGCTACTTTTCTCAAAGCAGAATTTGGCTTCTTTGGAGTAGTAGTTTTAACTACTGTGCACACACCTCTTTTTTGCGGTGAGCTAATTTCTATGGGTTGTTTCTTAAGAAAGTTAAAGCCTCTTTGCAGTGCAGGTGCGTCAGATTTTTTCTTTGCTGTCTGTCTTCCTTTTCTAACCAGCTGATTAAACGTTGGCATCCATCCACCTCCTTTCAATAATTATTTCCTAATATAGAGTAAAACTTTTATACAAAGTTATAATCTTTTAAATAAACTATTATATAAAGCTATAATCCAAGTTTATTTTAATAAAGCAGCAGCAGCTGCTCCAACTTCTATTCCACAAGCTTTACCAAGCTGTTTCATGCTTTCTACATATACAATTTCAATTGATTTTAATTTACATTGTGTTATAACATTTTCTGTTACTTTTGGGTCAGCATCATTTGCAATGAAAACAACTTTAGCTTTATCAGCCGCTATTGCTTTAGCTGTTTGCTTTATTCCTACTGTTTTATTTTTCCCCTTTAAACTTTCTAACACAACCTAACCTCCAAAAAGGATTACTTACAGGTTCATGCACTGCAATATTCTATCACCCATAATATTATTTTGTCAAGAGTTAACCCTGCTCAGAGAGAGGGTTACAGAACTGAGGGACATTTCTTAACGTAATTGAGGGACATTTCTTAACGCAAAAGAAAATCTTCTTGCCCGGAAAGGAATGTCCCTCTTCCTTTACTCTGCTGATGTAGTTATTTGAATGTCCTTATACCTGCTCATTCCTGTACCTGCTGGGATAAGTTTTCCAATGATAACATTTTCTTTTAATCCTACTAATGGGTCTATCTTGCCTTTTATAGCAGCCTCTGTAAGTACTCTTGTAGTTTCCTGGAAGGAAGCTGCAGACAGGAAAGAATCTGTTGCAAGGGAAGCTTTTGTTATACCCAGTAAAGCTACTTTTCCTGTTGCCGGCTTCAGGTTGTTCTTTATAGCTTCTTCATTTTCTTTTTCAAATTCAAACCTATCAACAAGTCCTCCTGGCAGGAGTCTCGTATCTCCGGCATCTTCAACCTTAATCTTTTTCATCATCTGTCTTATGATAATTTCAATATGTTTATCATTTATATCAACGCCCTGGAACCTGTAAACTCTTTGAACTTCCTGAAGCAGGTAGCTCTGTACTGCTTTAACTCCCTTAATCTTTAATATATCATGAGGATTAACGGAACCTTCTGTCAGCTCGTCACCGGCTTCAACTGTATCTCCATCCTGGACTTTTATCCTTGAACCATATGGAATAAGATAACTCTTGGCCTCCCCGCTGTCGGATGTAACAATTATTTCTCTCTTTTTCTTGGATTCGTTTATCTTTATGGTACCAGCAATTTCAGATATAACTGCCAATCCTTTTGGCTTTCTTGCTTCAAAAAGCTCTTCAACACGAGGAAGACCCTGTGTAATATCGTCTCCGGCAACACCACCTGTATGGAATGTTCTCATTGTGAGCTGGGTTCCGGGTTCACCGATGGACTGAGCAGCTACAATACCTACCGCTTCACCAACATTAACCATTTCTCCCGTTGCCAGGTTAGAGCCATAGCATTTTGCACAAACGCCATACCTCGCATTACATGTCAGTATAGACCTGATCTTTACTTTTTGTATACCTGCTTTTACAATTTTTCCGGCTATATCACTGCTTATCATTGTATCTTTTTCTACTATTACTTCACCTGTCTCCGGATTAACAATATCCTCGGCAGCAAATCTTCCGGTAATTCTTTCTTCAAGATCTTCAATTACATCATTGCCATCTAAGATATCAGAAACTTCAATGTATTTGTCGGTACCACAATCAACTTCTCTTACTATTACATCCTGGCTGACATCAACAAGACGTCTGGTAAGATAACCTGAATCCGCAGTTCTGAGTGCTGTATCTGCCAATCCTTTTCTGGCACCATGGGTTGAAATAAAGTATTCCAATACATTTAAACCTTCACGGAAATTAGCTTTTATTGGTATTTCCAGAGTTTTTCCCTGCGTATCAGCCATTAATCCTCTCATACCTGCTAACTGTTTGATCTGGTTGATATTTCCTCTCGCACCTGAATTAGCCATCATGTATAATGGATTAAATCTATCCAGGCTCGCCATCAATGCTGAAGTTATATTTTCACTGGCCTCAGTCCATGTACTGATTACTGAGTTATATCTTTCATCTTCTGATATAAGCCCTCTTTTATATTGCTTCATGATATTCTCTATCTTTGCTTCGGCTTCTTCAATGTAGCGCTTCTTAATCTCAGGTATTATCATATCTGATATACCAATAGTTATAGCTCCCCTGGTTGAATATTTGAAACCCAGAGCCTTTATTTTATCCAGAACAATGGCAGTTTCTGTAGTTCCGTGTGTCTTTATGCATCTGTCTATAATTTTCCCTAATGCTTTCCTGTCAACTAAGAAAGATATTTCCAGATTAAACATCTCATCAGGATTGGTTCTGTCTACAAAACCCAGGTCCTGTGGTATAGCTTCATTGAATATTAATCTTCCTGCAGTAGTTTCAATTAGCTTGCTAACTTGCTTTCCGTCAATATTCTTTGTCATCCTCACTTTTATTCGTGCGTGAAGTCCTATAACTTTTTCGTCATAGGCCATTAATACTTCCTCAGGACAACTAAATACCTTACCTTCTCCCTTTTCTCCCTCACGCTCAATTGTAAGATAGTAACTTCCTAAAACCATATCCTGTGTAGGTACAACAACAGGTCTGCCATCCTGTGGTTTTAACAGGTTGTTTGCGGAGAGCATAAGGAATCTTGCTTCTGCCTGTGCTTCTGCCGATAAAGGAACGTGTACCGCCATTTGGTCTCCATCAAAGTCGGCATTATATGCAGTACAAACCAGAGGATGAAGTTTTATTGCTCTTCCTTCTACAAGAACCGGTTCAAATGCCTGTATTCCAAGTCTATGAAGCGTTGGAGCACGGTTCAACAGTACAGGATGGTCTTTGATAACCTCTTCAAGTACATCCCATACTTCGTTTCTTACCCTTTCAACCATTCTCTTGGCACTTTTTATATTATGAGCAAGGCCATCATTAACAAGTTTCTTCATTACAAATGGTTTAAACAGTTCCAGTGCCATTTCTTTAGGAAGTCCGCACTGGTATATTTTCAGCTCAGGTCCAACTACTATAACAGAACGTCCTGAATAGTCAACACGCTTACCTAGCAGGTTCTGACGAAATCTTCCCTGTTTACCTTTCAACATATCGGAAAGAGATTTGAGGGATCTGTTCCCTGGACCTGTTACCGGCCTGCCTCTTCTTCCGTTATCAATAAGAGCATCTACTGCTTCCTGAAGCATTCTTTTCTCGTTTCTTACAATAATATCAGGTGCACCTAAATCCAATAATCTTTTTAACCTGTTATTTCTGTTTATTACTCTCCTGTACAGGTCATTTAAATCGGATGTGGCAAAGCGGCCGCCGTCCAGCTGTACCATTGGACGCAACTCAGGAGGAATAACCGGAATAACATCCAATATCATCCATTCCGGCCTGTTACCGGAATTTCTGAAAGCTTCCACAACCTCAAGCCTTTTTATAGTTCTTACTCTTTTCTGACCAGTTACATTCTCAAGTTCTGCCCTTAATTCTTTTGACAGCTGGTCCAGGTCAATTTCTTCAAGAAGTTGTTTTACAGCTTCTGCACCCATACCTGCCTTAAATTTGGGTCCGAATTTTTCAAGACTGTCTCTGTATTCTCTTTCTGTAAGAAGCTGTTTCTTGGAAAGAGGAGTCTGCCCGGGGTCAATTACAACATAAGCTGCAAAATAAAGTATTTTCTCCAAAGCACGTGGAGACATATCAAGTATTAAACCCATCCTGCTGGGTATACCTTTAAAATACCATATATGAGATACCGGAGCAGCCAGCTCAATATGACCCATTCTCTCCCTTCTGACTTTTGAACGGGTTACTTCAACTCCACATCTATCACATACTATTCCTTTATACCTTATTCTTTTATATTTACCGCAATGACATTCCCAGTCTTTTTGAGGTCCGAATATTCTTTCACAAAAGAGGCCATCCCTCTCAGGTTTTAGCGTCCTGTAGTTTATGGTTTCGGGTTTTTTTACTTCTCCCCTTGACCATTCCCTGATTTTTTCAGGAGAAGCCAAACCTATTCTTATTGAATCAAAGTTGTTTAGTTCAAACACGGTCATATCCCCTTTCTTTAGAAGTCCTCATCGTCTAAATCGTCTTCAAAATCATCGTCACTAACAAAGAGGTCGTCTTCAAGTATATCTTCTATTCCATCTGGAGTTGTTATATCACCAAGATCAAAGTCGTCTAAACTTAAATCATCTTCCAGATTGTCATCTTCAAGCTCATCATACTCGGGTGTTGGGGTTTCATCCTCTTTGCCTTCTATATTAACGGTCAATTCTTCAAGCTCTTCATCAACAGATTCTCTAATAGCAATTTCTTCTTTCTCTTCAGAATATACCTTAACATCAAGAGCCAGACTCTGAAGTTCTTTTATAAGAACCTTGAAAGATTCTGGTATTCCCGGTTCAGGCACATTTTCACCTTTTACGATGGCTTCGTAAGTCTTAACTCTTCCTACAACGTCATCAGACTTAACAGTCAGAATTTCCTGCAATGTATATGCGGCACCGTATGCTTCCAGAGCCCAAACTTCCATTTCTCCAAATCTTTGGCCACCGAACTGTGCCTTACCTCCCAAAGGTTGCTGTGTGACAAGAGAATAAGGTCCTGTAGAACGGGCATGAATCTTGTCGTCAACCAGGTGGGCAAGTTTCAGCATATACATATAGCCGACAGTAACTCTGTTATCAAAAGGTTCACCGGTTCTTCCATCATAGAGGATAGATTTACCGTCTTCCGGAAGCCCTGCCAAACGCAAAGTTTCAATAATGTCTTCTTCTGATGCGCCATCAAAAACAGGTGTAGCTATTTCCCAGCCCAAAGCCCTGGCTGCATAGCCCAGGTGAGTTTCCAGCACCTGTCCTATATTCATACGGGATGGAACTCCCAGAGGATTAAGTACAATTTCCAGAGGAGTGCCGTCAGGAAGGAATGGCATATCCTCAACAGGCAATATGTGGGAAATAACTCCCTTATTTCCGTGTCTTCCTGCCATTTTATCTCCAACTGATATTTTTCTCTTTTGGGCTACATATACCCTAACCAGTTGATTTACTCCAGGAGGAAGTTCATCTCCACTCTCTCTTGTAAATACTTTAACATCAACTATGATACCGGATTCACCGTGAGGCACTCTTAAGGAGGTATCTCTTACTTCCCTGGCCTTTTCACCGAATATAGCCCTTAAAAGCCTTTCCTCAGCAGTAAGTTCGGTTTCTCCCTTTGGAGTTACCTTACCTACCAATATATCTCCTGCTCTTACTTCAGCTCCAATTCTTATTATGCCTCTGTCATCCAGGTCTTTAAGAGACTCTTCGCTTACATTTGGAATATCTCTGGTAATTTCCTCAGGTCCAAGTTTTGTGTCTCTTGCTTCAGCTTCATATTCTTCTATATGAATAGATGTAAACACATCTTCATTAACCAGTGTTTCGCTTATTAGTATAGCATCTTCATAATTGTATCCTTCCCAGGTCATAAATCCGATCAGGACATTTTTCCCAAGGGCAATTTCACCCTGGTCTGTTGAAGGACCATCAGCTATAACGTCGCCTTTTTTAATAATGTCACCTTTTTTTACAATTGGCCTTTGATTTATACAAGTACCCTGGTTTGAACGCATATATTTTTGAAGTTTATACACGTCTCTTTTTCCATCATTATTCTTGATAATTATTTGGTTTGCAGCTACCTTTTCTACAACTCCGCTGTTCTTTGCAATAACTACAACTCCTGAATCCAAAGCTGCTTTATATTCAATACCTGTACCAATTATCGGAGCTTCAGGCTTAATCAAGGGAACAGCCTGACGTTGCATGTTAGATCCCATTAGTGCTCTGTTAGCGTCATCATTCTCAAGGAAAGGTATCATCGCTGTAGCTACTGAAACAAGCTGTTTTGGAGAAACATCCATATAATCAATTTTTTCAGCTTCTACTTCAAGAATTTCATCTCTGTATCTTGCGACAACCTTCTTTTCTACAAATCTGCCGTCTTCAGTTAAAGGTTCATTTGCCTGGGCAATAAAAAACTCATCTTCTTCATCAGCGGTAAGATATTCTATCTTGTCGGTTACAACACCTTTTTCCTTATCAACAACTCTATAAGGCGCTTCAATAAATCCATACTCGTTTACTCTTGCATAAGTACTGAGAGAACTAATCAGACCAATGTTCGGACCTTCCGGCGTCTCAATCGGGCACATACGTCCATAATGGGAATGGTGAACATCGCGAACCTCGAATCCTGCTCTTTCCCTGCTCAGTCCGCCAGGTCCGAGCGCACTTAAACGCCTCTTATGAGTAAGCTCTGCAAGAGGATTTGTCTGATCCATAAATTGTGAAAGCTGACTGCTTCCAAAGAATTCCTTAATCGCAGCAGCTACAGGTCTTATATTTATTAATGCCTGGGGAGTGACTATATCAATATCCTGTATAGTCATTCTCTCCCGGACAACTCTTTCCATTCTAGCCAGACCAATTCTAAACTGGTTTTGAAGCAGTTCTCCAACTGAACGCAACCTTCTGTTGCCCAGATGGTCTATATCGTCTATTGTTCCAATTCCATAACTTAAACCTACAAGATAATTAATAGAAGAAATAATATCCTCCCGGGTAATATGTTTGGGTGCTAATTCATCTGCTCTTTCTTTTAAAGCTCTTTTTATCTCAGCCTCTGTCTTCTTTTCATTAAGAATTTCACGTAAAACATCATATCTTACAAATTCAGGAATACCTATATCTGATATATTAAAATCAATGTATGATTTTATATTTACAGTATTATTTCCTATAACCCTTACTCTCTTTCCTTCAATATCCAGATATACCGAATTAATACCCAGATTCTGAATCTTCGCCGCTGTTTGCCTGTTAATTACTTCACCCTCAGCAACAATAAATTCTCCGGTCTCAGGATCAACTATATTTTCAGCAGCCCTAAATCCATTAATCCTGGAAGCAATAGAAAGCTTCTTGTTAAATTTAAACCTACCAACTTTTGCCAAGTCATATCTTTTAGCATCAAAAAACAAACCATGTATAAGAGAAGTTGCATTTTCAACTGCAGGTGGTTCACCGGGCCTCAATCTTTTATATATTTCCAACAGGCCTTCTTCCTCAGTTTTTGCATTATCTTTTTGTATGGTTGCAAGAATTCTCTCATCTTCTCCCATTAAATCTGTAATACTTATATCAGTTCCATATCCCATTGCCCTTATTAAAACACTCAGGGGCAACTTCCTTGTTCTATCAATTCTTACATATAATACATCATTGGAATCGGTCTCATATTCCAGCCATGCTCCCCTATTAGGAATTACAGTTGCAGAATATAGTTTTTTTCCTGTCTTATCTATCTTCATGGAATAGTAAATGCCCGGGGATCGTACCAACTGGCTTACTATTACCCTTTCAGCACCGTTTATGATAAAAGTTCCATTATCTGTCATTAACGGAAAATCGCCCATAAATATTTCCTGTTCTTTTACTTCACCAGTCTCTTTATTTATAAGGCGAACTTTTACTTTTAAAGGGGCAGAATATGTAGTATCCCTTTCCTTACATTCATCTACACTGTATTTGGGTTTATCATCCAGGGAATAGTCTACAAATTCAAGAATTAAATTGCCTGTGTAATCAGTAATCGGGGATACGTCCCTGAACACTTCCCTAAGACCCTCTGATAGAAACCAATTGTAGGAATTTTTCTGAACTTCTATAAGATTAGGCATTTCTAATACTTCTTTGATTCTAGAATAACTCATTCTAGTATTTCTTCCCAGTTGTACGGGATGAACCATAAAATCACCTCATAAGATTCTACATTTTTTGCTGAACAGTATAGTAACAAACTATTTTCCTTGTATTTCTGAATAAATTTCATAAAAGTACATATAATAATTATTATTACTTTCTCATAACTATTAAATTATTATTAACATTTATTGTTTTATTTATTCTCCTATGTTATAATAAGAGTATAGGGATGAATTTTCTTTATATAAAATATAAAAGAAAATATGACACATCACCCCAGATTATAACGCAGTTTATAATTGTAACATACCATTATTTACTTGTCAATTCTTTTTATTTTTTCATTTTTCCATGTAAAATGCAAATTTAAATGACATTGATTTTTTGGGTAATTTTCTGATAATATATATTTTTTTGTTCAGCCGGGGATTTATTTAATAAAAGTATGTTTTTCAGTGAGAGGAGTTTTGTATTTAATATTTCTTATTTCTAAAAACGAATAAAGGGAATCCCTTACTGGAACTCCCTTTGTAATTGAAACTTATGCAACCAAATTATTTAATTTCTACAGTTGCGCCAACTTCCTTAAATTTAGCTTCGATCTGGGCAGCTACATCCTTTGGAACGTTTTCTTTAACTGGCTTTGGAGCTGATTCAACCAGATCTTTTGCTTCTTTAAGCCCTAATCCGGTTACTTCTCTAACAACCTTGATAACCTTAATCTTTTCTGGTCCAACATCCTTTAATATTACGTCAAATTCTGTCTTTTCTTCTACTGCTGCGGGAGCTGCTGCGCCACCTGCTGCAGGAGCTGCTGCTACTGCAACTGGAGCTGCTGCTGATACTCCGAATTCTTCTTCCAAAGCTTTAACTAATTCTGATAATTCTAATACTGTCAATGCCTTTACATCTTCAATTAACTTTGTAACTTTTTCACTAGCCATTTTACTTACCTCCAAATCATTAATCCGAATTTTTTATTATCTTCAACATACAATTAAATTATTTAATCAAGAAGCTTCTGCTTTTTTTTCAGCAATTGCATTTAATGCAACAACCAAACCTCTGATATTAGCATTTAATACATTTACTAATCCTGCTATTGGCGCATTGAAGCCTCCAAGTACTTTTGCCAGCAATACTTCCTTGGGCGGAAGTTCTGCCAGTTCTTTAATTCCCTTTACATCAACTAATTTACCGTTAACAATGCCTGCTTTTAGTTCGAGATTATTATACTTATTAGCATACTCATACAGCACTTTCGCCGGAGCAACAGGGTCACTGTCACTGATAGCCAGAGCGGTAGGACCGACCAGGAACGGGTTAAGTTCTTCTAAACCACTTTCTTTAGCAGCAAATTTAATAAGAGTATTCTTGATGACTCTATATTCAACACCTGCTTTTCTAAGTGCACTCCTCAGCTCTGTATCCTGTTCAACAGTAAGTCCCCTATAATCTGCTAAAATTATACTTTCAGATGCTTTAAGCTTTTCTGTTAACTGTGATACAACTTCCTTCTTCTGGTTTAAAACTTTTTCACTTGGCATATATATCTTTCACCTCCTGTGGCAAGCCAGGTAATGAAAATAATAAACCCTTGCATGCATAGACACATACAAGGGGTAACAACTCTTCAATATATCTCAAGTTTGTCGCCGCCTCGGTAGGAAGACATCTGTCTATTACGCCTTTCGGCCCCTACTGTCTATGGCAGTCAAGATAGCTTATTAAATTTTCACACATTATATTACAACATAATATTGATTTTGTAAAGTGTTATTATTCCATAACTTTTTGAGTATTAATCTTAATGCCAGGTCCCATGGTTGATGAAATTACTACACTTTTCAAATATTGTCCTTTTGCTGCTGCTGGTTTTGCTTTAATTATAGCTTCTAAAAGAGTGCGGAAGTTTTCGTATAATTTATCGGTACCAAAAGATACTTTTCCGATAGGGCAGTGAATAATATTAGTTTTATCTAGCCTGTACTCAATTTTACCGGCTTTAATATCCTTAACGGCCCTGGCGATATCCATAGTAACCGTACCAGCCTTAGGATTAGGCATTAATCCTTTGGGTCCGAGTATTTTCCCTAATCTTCCAACTATACCCATCATATCTGGTGTAGCAACTACTACGTCGAACTCAAACCAGCTTTCTCCCTGAATCTTGGCTACCAGATCTTCTGCACCAACGTATTCTGCCCCTGCTTGTTCAGCTTCCTTAGCCTTATCTCCCTTAGCAAAAACCAACACTCTTACTTTCTTACCAGTACCATGCGGAAGAACTACAGCGCCTCTAACCTGCTGATCAGCATGTCTTGAGTCAACGCCTAATCTAACATGTGCTTCTACAGTTTCATCAAACTTTGCTTTAGCAGTCTTTTGTACTAAATCCAATGCTTCTCTAGGTTCATACAATTTAAGTCTGTCAACTAACTTTAAGCTTTCTTTATATTTTTTTCCTCTCTTCATCAATTCCATCTCCTTCGTGGTAAATTTTTTCGGAAACTATATTTCCTCCCACTACTCAGCTACAACTATGCCCATGCTTCTTGCTGTGCCTTCGATCATTTTCATAGCTGCTTCAACACTGCCGGCATTTAAATCAGGCATTTTTAATTCAGCAATTTTTCTTATTTCTTCCTTTGAAATAGTTGCAACCTTTTCCCTATTTGGTTTTCCCGAACCACTTTCAATTTTACATGCCTTCTTTAATAACACAGAAGCTGGGGGAGTTTTAGTAATAAATGAAAAAGTTCTGTCTGCATAGATAGTAATTACAACTGGAATTACCAATCCTGCATCTTTTGCAGTCCTTTCATTAAACTCCTTACAAAATCCCATTATGTTAACTCCATGCTGTCCAAGTGCTGGTCCAACCGGTGGAGCGGGTGTTGCTTTTCCCGCAGGAATCTGTAGTTTTACATAACCGGTGATTTTTTTAGCCATAAATCCACCTCCCAAAAATATCAGCGCTTTAAGCGCCACTTGTTTTAGATTACAGTTTTTGTATTTGTGAAAGTTCCATTTCGACAGGAGTCTCTCTGCCAAACATGGATACTAATACCCTTACCTTTTTCTTTTCAAAGCTGATCTCTTCAACTACACCGATAAAGTTTTCAAGAGGACCTGAAATTACTCTTACACTATCACCAACTTCATAATCAACGATAGGAGCAAACTCCTCCACTCCCATAGCCTTTACCTCTTCATCAGTTAAAGGCACAGGTTTGGATCCCGGCCCTACAAAGCCCGTAACTCCTCTGGTATTTCTTACAACGTACCAGGATTCGTCAGTCATTATCATTTTTATCAGAACATAACCTGGGAAGACTTTCCTTAAAGTTGCCTTCTTTTTTCCCTCTTTGATTTCTATCTGCTCTTCCATAGGTACAACAATATCCAGAACATAATCCTGCATATTACGGTTTTCAATTATCTTTTCCAGGTTAGCTTTTACTTTATTTTCATAACCGGAGTAGGTATGAACTACATACCACTTGGCTTCTTCTGGGGCATCATTAACAAGCATCAGCTTAAATGTCCTCCTTTTACATTTCAAGTAGCAATCCAAGTACAAAGGAAAGCAATACATCAGATATCCAAATGATTATACCTACACCTAAGCAAACTAACAGTACTGTAATGGTACTTTTGGTCAACTGTTCTCTTGTGGGCCATATAACTTTTTTTAATTCAGCTTTTATTTCCTTAAAGAACTTAACAATCCTTTTTCTTATATCGGTAAGTTTTGAAGTTTTTGCATTTTCAGCCATATGCATACATCCTCATTTTATTATTTTTTATAATTAACAATTATTTTGTTTCTCTGTGTAAGGTATGCTTTCTGCAAAATCTGCAATATTTCCTGGCTTCCAGCCTGTCAGGATCATTCTTTTTGTTCTTCATGCTGTCATAATTCCTTTGTTTACATTCAGTACATGCTAAAGTTATCTTAACTCTCATTGTGTGCACCTCCAGCCCCAAGTTTATCTATAGAATACATATAATGTATTATTGACATTATTGGCAATTTACTTGCATTTTTAGCATAAAAAAAAAGACCTACAAAGAGAGCATAAGTAATGTACCACATTTTTTAAGTAAAGTCAAGTTTTATTTTCCGCTTTTTTGAAAACTATAGATAAAAACTATATTCATTGGAGGGTTACAGGTCCCTCCAATGAATTACTGAATGCTATTCGAGTATCAAATCACTTATTGCCGCTCCAGGAGGCACTATCGGAAATACTTTCTCATCTTTATCAATTTCAAAGTTGATTAATACAGGCCTGTCATTTGAGGAAAGAGCTCTTAATAATGCGCTGTCCACTTCCTCAGGTCTGGTAACGTTTATACCTATTGCTCCAAAAGCCTCTGCCAATTTTACGAAATCAGTTCCTCTGTCTATGGTGGTATATGAGTATCTTTTATTATAGAATAAATCCTGCCATTGTCTGACCATTCCCAGTACTCTGTTGTTAAGCAATGCAATTACTATTGGTAGTTTATATTCCACTGCCGTTGCAAGTTCTGTACAGTTCATCCTGAAACTTCCGTCTCCGGCTATATTGATAACCTTTTTATCTGGTTTTCCGATTTGCGCTCCTATGCTCGCGCCTAAGCCAAATCCCATGGTGCCCAGTCCTCCGGAAGAAATAAACTGTCTGGGACTGGTATATTTATAAAATTGAGCCGCCCATAGTTGATTCTGTCCTACTTCAGTTGTAATAATAGCTTCACCTTTTGTAAGTTCGTATATTCTCTCTACAATGTATTGGGGCTTTAAGGTGCCATTTTTCTGATATTTTAAACAATATTGGTTTTTCCATTCTTCAATCTTTTTATTCCATTCTGAGTCCTCTTTTTTCATAATTTTTGCATTTATTCTCTGAAGAATTCTTTTTATATTTCCAGTTAAAGGATAGTGAACATTAATATTTTTCCCAATCTCAGCAGGATCTATATCCAAATGCATTATTTTTGCATTGGGGGCAAATGCCTTTACATTACTGATTACCCTATCACTGAACCTGGCACCAACAGCAATGAACAAGTCTGCTTCTGAAACCGCAATATTTGATGATTTATTTCCATGCATGCCTAAAAGTCCCATGTAAAGCGGATGAGTCCCAGGGAAAGCACCAAGCCCCATTAAAGTAGATGCTACAGGTATCCTTGCCTTTTCCGCAAGAGTAATAACTTCCTCTGATGCATCTCCAATGGAAACTCCTCCTCCGGTAAGCATGAAAGGTTTTTGGGCGTTATTAATTATATTGGCGGCAGCCTCTATTTCTTCATCAGTAGCATCCAGGTAATGTTTGTTAGATTTATAATAGACATTTTTAGGGTTTTTTCTTTCATACCAGGTTGTAGCAGCTGTCACATCTTTACATATATCTATAAGAACAGGCCCCGGCCTTCCTTCTTTTGCAATTTCGAACGCCAATCTTATAGTATCCGCCAGTTTTTCAACATCTTTAACTATAAAGTTATGTTTTGTAATAGGCATTGTTATGCCAGTTATATCTACTTCCTGGAATGAATCTTTTCCTAACAGTGTAGTTGCAACCTGGCCTGTTATGGCAACTATGGGAATTGAGTCCATATATGCTGTTGCAATTCCTGTTACAAGGTTTGTTGCTCCAGGTCCTGAAGTTGCAATACATACTCCTGTCTTCCCGGTAGCTCTCGCATATCCGTCTGCTGCATGTGATGCTCCCTGTTCATGGGAAGTAAGAATATGTCTGATCTCATTTTGTGCGTCATATAAAGCATCATAAATATTTAGAACGGCACCTCCAGGGAAGCCGAAAATAGTATCTACACCCTGCTCCTTTAAACACTCAACAATAATTTGCGCGCCTGTAAGTTTCATCATTACACAATTAACCCTCCTTTACTTGAGCACAGCGCCAGTACTGGCTGATGTAACAAGTCTGGAATATCTTCCAAGATAACCGCTGGTAATCTTTGGGGCAGGAGCTTTCCAGTTTTCAAGTCTTTTCTTTAGTTCTTTCTCCGGTACTTCCACATTCAACTTTCCATTAGGTATATCTATACTTATTATCTCGCCTTCTCTCACAACTGCTATTGGTCCCCCTTCCATTGCTTCCGGGGAAACGTGTCCTATAGATGCCCCTCTACTTGCTCCTGAAAAACGTCCGTCGGTAATAAGTGCTACATCTTTATCCAATCCCATTCCCGCTATTGCTGAAGTAGGACTAAGCATTTCTCTCATACCGGGTCCGCCCTTTGGACCTTCGTATCTTATAATTACAACATCTCCCTTATTAATTCTGCCATTGTAGATAGCTTCAATAGCACTATCCTCCGAATCAAATACTCTGGCAGGCCCCCTGTGGCACAACATTTCTTCAGCAACCGCAGACCGCTTCACAACTGCACCATGAGGAGCAATATTACCCTTCAGAACAGCCAGTCCTCCAGTTTCACTATAAGGATTTTCCATACTCCTGATTACATTGCCATCCAATATTTCTGCCTTACTGATATTCTCTCCCACTGTTTTTCCGGTAACTGTTATCAAATCTAAATGAAGCAGATTTTTCCTGGACAGTTCCTTCATAACAGCCTGAACTCCTCCTGCCGCATATAAATCCTGTACATGATGTTCGCCCGCAGGTGCCAGCTTGCAGAGATTCGGCACCTTGCTGCTCATGCGGTTTACAATATCAAGATCAATTGTAATACCAACTTCATGAGCTATTGCCGGCAGATGAAGAACAGAATTTGTGGAGCATCCTAATGCCATATCCACTGCAAGGGCATTTTCAAAGGCCTCGTAAACCAATATATCCGAAGGCTTTATATCTTTCTCAACAAGCTCCATGATCTTCATTCCTGCTTTCTTGGCAAGCCTTATTCTTTCTGCATAAACTGCAGGAATGGTGCCGTTGCCCGGAAGTCCCATACCAAGAGCTTCAGTAAGGCAATTCATGGAATTGGCTGTAAACATGCCGGAACAGGAACCACATCCGGGACAGGCATTATCTTCATAGAAAAGCATTTCTTCTTCATCTATCTTGCCTGCCTTATATGCCCCTACAGCTTCAAAGACGCTGTTTAAGTCAAGATATTTTCCTTTCTTATTAAGTGACAGCATAGGGCCACCGCTTATTACTATTGAAGGAACATTTATCCTGGCTGCAGCCATAAGCATGCCGGGAACTATCTTGTCGCAGTTGGGGATAAATACCATTCCGTCAAAGCTGTGAGCTATTGCCATGGCCTCACAGGAATCAGCAATAAGTTCTCTTGTGGCTAAGGAATATTTCATACCTGTATGTCCCATTGCAATTCCGTCGCATACACCTATTGCACCAAACTCAACGGGAGTTCCGCCTGCCATTCTTATTCCTGCTTTTACTGCTTCAGTTATTTTATCCAGTCCAATATGTCCGGGTATAATATCGTTTTTTGAATTGACCACTCCTATTAAAGGGCGGTTTAATTCTTCATCTGTATATCCCATGGCCTTGAATAAAGATCTGTGAGGTGCTCTCTCGATACCCTTTTTTACTATATCACTCCTCATATGATTATCCTTCCTTTATTTACTAAATTTTTAAAACCCGATTGCATTACTATATATGATCTATTTGTATTTTTCGTGGAAATTTAACAATTGTTCTTGTATGTGATAATAGCCGGGAATCCCGGCTATTAGTTAGTAAAGTTATTTTACTATTTTACAATATTGATGTAAAGTTGTATTTTAGAAAAAATATAATACGTGAAAATTTTATAGAATATGTACTGTTTTCATTAATCTTAGACAAGCCTCAGTGAAACATCCAATTCATTATAAAGTTATTACTATAAAAGAATTTTGCTATCAGAGACTGGTCGATCGCTCCAAATGTTGCTTCATACTGAGGCCATGCATTGAAAAATACTATTACGGAAAATATTATGTAAACCATAAGGAGTCCTTCTACAGCTCCCAATACCAGACCTCCTGCTTTATCCAACTGCTTTAACACCGGCAAATTTGCTATTCCTTTCAATAAAACTCTTGCTATTAGCAGGCAAACCCTTATTATAATAAATAGTGCTACAAGAGCCGCAATACTAACAGCTACATTGGACAGTTCAGCGCTAACAATGTCAAGTACGCCATTAATGCCTATAATATCCTGCGAATTGGGTATTTGCTCAATCATGCTGTTCTTCATAATTCCCGGAACAGGAAGGTCGTTGACAAAGGAACTTACAGAAACAGAAAGATCTGATGAACCCATTTTGGATACCATAATATCTTTTTGCGTCAGCAGCCCTTTATAAATGGTTGTTTGAAAATAGGACCGAACTCCAATGCCGTTCAAAAACTCAGCCACCTTAGGATAAAGCTTAATGGAAAGTACGGCTGATATAAAAAAGGACGCAATATCAAAAATAGAAATTATAAAACCTTTTTTTAAGCCTATAAAAGTAAACAAAACTATAATTGCCAATACCAGGAAATCACTCCAGTTCATAAACTAATCCCCCTCAATATTAATGATTATCAATTTGTTTTTAGAAACTACAAGTATTTCATTTTTATTAAAAAAACAGAGGTCAGAGATGTCTGACTTTGAACTATATTTATCAAGAATCTTCCCTTTTGAATTAACAAAATATATTTCCCGTGTGGTATTAACTGCAATTACATCATCACAGGTTTGTATATTAAATATCTTGCCATCAATCTTACAACTTGCAATTTCATTTCCTTTTCCATCATATATTATTATTACAGAATCAACGTTTCCATATCGGGTTTTATTCTCATTCTCTGCCCCCACCACAAGGTATTTGCCAAGTAATATATTTGAACTGTAAATCTTCTTAAAGTTTTTGCTCCATTTTTCTTCTCTATCTTTATCAAGATATATTGCCATATTGCTGTTAAGCGCCAAAATGGAATTATCGTTCATATACCATACAGAAGGAAAAACTTCATTTTCTCTCAATATCCTGGCAGAGAAAGGCTCCCCTTTCATATCTGTTATCTCAATACTTGATGATGATGCTATACCTGATAAATCAATACCTGATATAAGCAATTGCTTGGATGAAGGTGATACTTTTGCACTTAAAATAAATCTTTCCGCGATGCTTCTGTTGAACATTTCTATTCCCAGAGGATCATATACTCTAACTCTGCCCCTAAAACCTTTTGCTTCTTCAATGACGGTCACAAACCCTTCTTTGCTGATGTCAGCATTAACTATCTTACCTTCTGACCTAGCTTCCCATTTAACACCTTTTGCCTGCAGAACATAAATATCCATTCCTCCAACATCAGCAACAACAGCTTCCGAGCCATTGGTCTTTACTATAGGCTTATCCATTTGAATACTTCTTGTCCATACCTGGTTTCCATCCTTGTCAAGCATAATAATATGCTCTCTGGTGCATTTGATTATATATTGTTTAAGAACACTAAAACTCGGACGTTCCCTTCCGTCATAATCAAGCTCCCTTATACGTTGTTCCTGACCTTCAGAATCATTCTTATTACTAGGAAATAAACCGGAAATATATTCTTCGAGTCTTACGTTTTTAATGTCAACTCCCTGGCTTTTAATATAAATAACAAAGGCTAACCCTGCAATTAATATGATAAGCATGAAAAACAATACTATGTTGAATTTGCTATTAGCCTTGCCGGTAGCTGGTTTCTCCTCAGATCTTATCATTTGTGCACCCCGGGTTTTTACGTATGTATGTTGGTTTGTACCTTTATCAGTAAAATTAATTCAAGATTTTTATTTATTTTATCATACAATTACCAGAAATAAAATAATATGGGTTGCTTAACAGAAAAGAAATCCTCCAGACAATATTATATATTATCCGGAGGATTACATAGTTCTAAGGCTAATTTTAATTATTAATCGTTACTTTGGTCATTACCTTGATTTTCTATAGCCTCCATGAGTTTCCTGTAACTATCCCTTACCCCATCTGGCTCATCAAATTTCTTTTTGTTAACCAAAATTCCAGAGTATTCACCATTTCTAACCACGTAATAGTAAATGTCATCTTTAGGTATAAATTCGACTTTCATTATTCCTGGGTCTTTCTTCAGGTGATAGGTAAAGGTTATTTCTGCTTCCTTGCCTGAAGGATCGCCTTCGGGGTCCACCTCGCTTAATGTGACTCCTATGAGTGCCTGGTAATATTTCCTGAATACCTGTCTTCCGCTACTATCTTCCATGCTGGCATCTTTACCGTTGACATAGAATTTATCTTTACTTCTGTCTTCTTCATTGGTTTCCAGCACGGATGTTGTAACCTGGCCATCCATTTCTACTTCTATCTTGTTTACATCATTAATATTGACTATATATGCAAACACCTCAACTATTTCTTTTAAAGGTTTATCTATAAACCCAAAAGAATCCATTGATATTGTATATACTTCATTATTATTTTCAAGTTTTGCATATATTTCCTTGCCTTTGACTTTTTCATTACCCAGCAACAATCTTGTTGTTCCTTTAGAACTTTGATATTCAAATACGTACCTTGGATTATCCAGACCATATTTACTAAAATCTGATGGATTTTCTTCTACAAAGTCAATAACACTTGTATTAATAACTGCATCCACCATAGTAACTACTGTTTCATAATAAGTATTTCCTTTAATAGGATAAGTCATAACCCAGGTATCCTCTTCTGTCTTTGAGCTTGAAAAAACTTGCTGTCCATTTCTCTCTAAACTAAAGTATTTAATATCATCTTTTTCTTCCTTGAAAAGCTGTTTCTCCCTTATATCTTTTTTACTTACTTTTATTTTCCCACCTGTATATGAACTTATAGTATATACTTTATTACTATCCTTTTCCTTTGCATAATAACCGCTTCCGGTAGGAGTTTCATCTCCTATTTGTATTGAATATACAGATCCATCATCCATCTTTATGGTTACTGTTACCGGGTTATCCAGTCCATATATTGATAGATCCTGAGCTTCCTCTTCTACAATTTTGTTTGCTACAAGAGACGAAAAGTTAATTGCAATGCTGTTTAAGGTATCCCTGCTAACCCTTAAATTATCAGGAGAAACCAGCTTCCAGTACTTGGTTTCCTTATCATCAACCTTTTCAGTAGCCCTTTCAAAAACAAATGTCCCATCATAATTCTCAATGGTCATTTCCACCATGTTGTCCGTATATAGATCAAAGATTCTTATGATTTCATTACTACCGCCTGTTCCTTCTTTGGGCCTTTTATTATTATTAACAAAAAGATATGCTCCCGTTAACAGCCCTAATATCACTATAAGGATAATTGCATTCTTGTATAATTTCATAGATGCCGCCTCCTTAAGAATACAACAAATCCTGTAATCAAAATAATCAAGGGCAGACCTACTACTACTGCAATACCGGTTATGGTCGATTGAAGAGCAGTAATTTGCAATCTGGGCATTTCATATGATTTAGGAGCGATGAATAAATCATCAGATTTATCCTGCATCCACATTAAGGAATTCAGGAAGAAATACATCCCGTTCAGCGAGTAATTCTGATACCGGCTTATGGCAGTATCACTCATAAAACTACCATTTCCCATAACGAGTATTTTAGAAGGATTAAGACCGCCAACGTATTCCACTGCTACAGCCAAATCCAAAGGTCCTTCAATATCTGCGCCTTTATTCTTGTCTATCTGCTCTCCCACAGCACTATCACTAGTCTTTAACAGAGGAGTTATAGTAATATAATCCTTTTGATTCTTTAGTATATTTATACTTCTTGATACAGGCATGATCATTACAAAACTGTCAGGATTCAAAGATGAATTTATGGAATTTGACTGTAAAATCGGTACCAGATTATAACTATTGTTGGGAATGTGTCTGGTGCTGTCATTTTCTTTTACTCTGTCATAGTTTATGGAAATATTAATTTCTGCCAGAAGTTTCTGGAATTCCGGAAAATCAGGGTTTGTTTCCAATGGATCAAACATAAATATAGCTTCTCCGCCATTTTTAATATAATCAAGGATTTTATTACGTTCACTAGTCGTTATATCCTTTTTGGGAGATACCACTACTAAAATTGCTGCATCATCTGGAACCTTTTCTTCTGAATAGAGATTCAAAGATTTAACATCATAATTATTCCTCTCAAGATATTCCTTAAGAGTGGTATAATCAGTATCTATCTTGGTTTCCTCATGTCCCTCCAGGAAATACACCGTTGGAGTGACTTCAGCAGTTACATATTTAATAGCCCCGGTAAATCCCTGTTCAGCATTTGTTCCTGTTAGCTCATAACTGAAAGTCATCTGGTTAAACCGAGTATTAAAAAGATCGTAATATTCTAATTTTTTCATTTTGCCATTATGCATTACAACAAAATCGCTATAAGATAGATCTTTTAGGTTATCGGGATCCAATTCCTTTATGATACCGGGGTTTTTATCGGGATCAATATACTCTACAGTAACACGAGGATATTTGGCGTAGTTTTCCAAAAGCTCTATGACATCTTTATATCTGTCATCTGAAGTTATTGTTGTTTCATCAAATAAACCTATTATTCTTACATCTTTATCCAGAGAACTTAAAAGTTCCTTTGTAACATCACCAATAGAATATAGCTTATTAGGTGTTAAATCCCATTTTATTCCAAGGAGGTCTACCAACATATTGAGAACAACTGCAATTGCAATAACAACTGCTATTAATATTACAGAATTGCTTCCATATTTTAGTTTTTTGCTAGTAAGAATTTTTTTAATTTTTTCCGTTATATTATTCATATTTTATCACCCCTGACTCCAGCGTCTCCTTTCTATTACTCTTATGGTAATGAACAGGAAAACTCCCACAAAGCTTATATAGTATACTATGGGGCTTAATCCCAGAATACCTACATTAAAATCCTCATACCTTGATATCAGAGAAAACCAGCTTAATATTTTAGATGTTATTCCTCCCGCAATATTTCCTATGCTGTCGGCAAGCCACATTATCAACAAACTTACAAAAGCAATTACAACTGCGACAACCTGGTTTTCAGTAAGAGAAGAAGCAAACACACCTACTGATAAAAAGGCAGCGCCTAACAAGATAAAACCTATATAACCACCTACAAGCTGTACAGTAAGCTGTCCTCCATATGCAATCAAAATAATAGGGTAAATGAAAGTAATAGCTGTCATTACAAGAAAAACAACCAGGGTTGCAAGATATTTTCCTATAACAATGTCTGCAATACTGCAAGGTGAAGTTATGAGCAGCACCTCTGTTCCGTTTTTTCTGTCTTCTGCAAGGATTCTCATCGTCAATACAGGTATTATAAATATAAGTATAAAACCCATTGTATTTAATACACCGTTAAAATCCGCATATTGATAAACAAGATTGGGCCAGAAAAATATAGATGTTAACAATATGAAGAATCCTATTAAAATATAAGCTATGGGTGAATAAAAATAAGATTTTACTTCTTTTTTGAATATTGCAAACATTTAACCCACCTCCTTATTTTCGCTTGTAACAACTTGAAGGAATATCTCTTCAAGGGACATACTTAATGATTTAAGCTCCAATATAGGATATCCTGCTTTTGCCATTGCGAAAAACAAGGGACGTCTTATATCTATATCCTTGTCCGATTCTACAACGTAGCTAATAACGTCCTTTTCTTTTTCAACACTAGGCTCAACATATTTTACACCATAAATTTCCCTAATATAATTTAATACGGAATTTTTGGGACCAGCAATTGTAACTGAAATCTTTGATATGGTACCTAGACCTTTAGAAAGGTTATCAGGTGTATCAATAGCTGCAATTTCCCCTTTATTTATTATTACTACCCTTTCGCACACAGCACTTACTTCAGGCAATATATGGGAACTTAATATAATAGTATGTTCCTTTCCCAAAGCTTTAATCAGTCTTCTTATTTCTATAATCTGTTTTGGATCAAGACCTACTGTAGGCTCATCAAGTATAAGAACTTCAGGGTTTCCAATCAGGGCTTGGGCTAGTCCTACTCTCTGCCTGTAACCCTTTGACAGATTTTTGATCAATCTGTTTCTGTGGTCGCCAATCTTTACAAGTTCCATAATATCGTTGATTTGGCTCCACTTCTTAGCCTTATCCACTTGCTTTAAATCACTTACAAAACTTAGATAATCTTTTACTGTCATATCCAAGTAGACCGGAGGTTGCTCTGGTAAGAACCCTATCCTCTTTTTTACTTCCTTTGGTTCTTCTAAAATATCATAACCACATACCTTGACAGTACCTTCACTGGCAGGTATATACCCTGTTATGATATTCATTGTAGTAGATTTCCCTGCTCCGTTAGGGCCAAGGAATCCGAGAATCTCGCCTTTTTCTACTCTGAAACTGATGTTGTTAACAGCTTTTATTTGACCATATCTCTTGGTCAAATTACTTATTTCTATCATGCAATTCCTCCTTTACACAGTTCCCAGTTGGACTCCTTCTTTCTGTTCACTGTAGTATAATGCATTTTTAATAATGGCAAATACATTTTACGAAATTATGAACAATTTGTAACAAAAAGTTCATACTCTCCGAACTCTCCAGTCCAATACATAAAGTATATAGTTTATTTGCAGGCATTTCAATATGGGAAGATAAAAAGGGGACAGTCCTGCCTTTTTTAATGTAAAAAAGGCAGGACTGTCCCTCTGTCTTTCAGGGCTGTCCCTCTGACTCGGGCTGTCTCTCTGTCCTCCTTATCTCTGCCTAAATCTTATAAAGCTTGACACTACAGGACCTAGAAATGTAAATCCCCCAACAATAAGCCACTCGTTTACCGACAGGGCTGTTGTCTTGAATAATACCTGTAAAGGTGGAATATATACTACAACAAGCATCATTATAAGAGAACACATAACTGCCAGAACAAGATATATATTGTTAAACCATGGTATTTCAAATATTGTTTTCCTTTCTGATTTGCATTCAAACACATGGGTCAGCTGAGTCAGTACCAGTGTCATAAATGCGCTTGTTCTGGCCAGAACAATATCCCGTGTTAAATATATTATACTTACAAACACGGCCAAAGTACTTAACCCCAGCAGAATACCCCTTAAAATAATCAAAAATACCAGTCCATCAGAAAATATACTGCTTTTTGAACTTCTCGGTGACCTCATCATTATATCTTTTTCTGCTGGCTCTAAACCTAAAGCCATTGCCGGAAGCCCGTCTGTTACAAGATTAACCCACAAAACCTGGATTGGCATGAGAGGAATTGGCAAACCCAAAAGCATTCCTAGGAACATGGTGAGTACTTCTCCAATGTTACATGCCAGAAGATATCTTATGAATTTTCTTATATTGCTGTATATTACTCTTCCTTCTTCAATTGCAGCTACTATAGTGGCAAAATTATCGTCCATCAATATCATTGATGATGCCTCTTTTGTCACATCAGTGCCGGTAAGCCCCATGGAAATTCCAATATCCGACTCTTTTATTGCAGGAGCATCGTTAACACCATCACCGGTCATGGCTACAATAAGACCCTTCCTCTTCAATGCCCTGACTATCATAAGTTTATGGGCAGGAGTAACCCTTGCGTATACACTCACATTTTCTACAATTTTTTGGAGTTTGATATCATCCATATCGTCCAGTTCTGATCCTGTAAGCACAAGGTCTCCTTTTTTGTAAATTCCCAATTCCTGCGCAATAGTCGTAGCAGTAGTTTTATGATCTCCTGTAATCATTACCGTTTTTATCCCGGCTGTCTTGCACTTCATTACAGCTTCCGCCGCTTCCTTCCGCGGTGGATCTATCATGCCTATTAACCCCACAAATATCAGGTTGTTTTCAACTTCTTCCTGCTTATTTCCTCTAGAATTATATTTTTTGTATGCAACTCCAAGTACCCTTAGAGCCTCTCTTGCCATCTCTTCATTTTGGTTAAGTATACGTTTTTTAAATTCACTTGTAAGTGGAATAATACCTCCAGCCATATATATACTGGTGCATTTATTTATAATAATGTCAGGAGCTCCTTTGGTAAATACAAAAGATTCTCCGTTGTTGTTCCTGCATATTACCGACATGCATTTTCTTTCAGAATCAAAAGGTATTTCTCCAATCCTCATATATTTTTCCTTGAGACCTGATTCTGTTATTCCATACTTAGATGCTGCAACAAGAAGTGCTATTTCCGTTGGGTCTCCTGAAATATCAGCAGCACTAAAGTTTATATTCTTCTTTTTTGTAAACTTTTTGATAATACCGTTTCTTTCCATGCTGCTGGATATACTTGAATTATTACAAAGAGCACCTATTTCGAGTGCTGTTTTTAATAAATCCTCCGTTCTTGATAAGTTTGTCATTTTTGAAAATGCTTTTGAATCATTTATCTGAAAAATAGTTCCACCGGTATATACTTTTCTGACCGTCATTTTATTTTCTGTGAGAGTACCGGTTTTGTCGGAACATATAACATTGGCACATCCTAATGTTTCCACTGCGGGAAGTTTTCTTACCAGAGCATTTCTTTTCATCATACGCTGAACACCTAGGGCAAGGGAAATTGTTACTATTGCAGGAAGCCCTTCAGGGACGGCAGCTACAGCAAGGCTTATTCCGGACAGCAACATAGTAAACAGGTTTTCTCCTCTGAGGATTCCTGTAACTGAAACAATTGCACAAATTGTAAGGCATGCGTAAACAATTAGCTTTCCTAGATGATCAAGTTTCTTTTGGAGAGGAGTTTGCTCATCCTCAATACTGTGAATCATGTGGGCTATTTTCCCCATTTCAGTATTCATTCCCGTTGCATAAACAATAGCTGAAGCCCTACCCATTGTAACCACAGTACCCATATAAACAGAATGTTTTTTTTCAGGCAAAGAACTACCTCTCCTGATATCAGATCCTGCATACTTTTCTACAGGAACAGATTCACCGGTGAGCAGGGATTCATCTACCTGCAAATTTACAGCTTCAAGCAGTACCGAGTCTGCAGGAACCCTATCTCCTGCTTCCAGCAAGATTAGATCTCCTGGTACAATTTCTTCCGCCGGTATAGTCAAATGCTTATTATCCCTTATTACTTTTGCTGTTGGTGCGGTAAGTTCCTTTAACGCCTCAAGAGTCTTTTCTGTTCTGTATTCCTGGATAAATCCCATTATGGCATTTATAATGACTATGGCTATTATGGTGAAAGCTTCGGTCATTTCACCCATAAATGCAGATATGGCCGTTGAAACCAAAAGTACAATGACCATAAAATCACTGAATTGATCCAGCAGTATCTTAAAAGCTGAAATATTTCTTTTTCCTATTATAATATTTGGCCCGTATTCATTTATTCTCCTTTTAGCTTCTTTCTCACTAATACCAGAAGCAAGTTCTTTACCATAACCTGTATTTTTTTCTAAAGATTTTATCAAATGCAATAAAAGTCACCTCTCTTTTCTTCATGTCCTATTTTTATTCAAGAGAGGTGAAAATTAGACCTAAAACAAATATCAAAGCTTTATGGTAAAACTGGATATAACCTGAAACTGGATATTACCTGATATTATTAGCCCCTGCTATTATTAGCCATTAAGTAGTACGAGACTTGTATTCTTTAATATATTCCTCTATAAGGCTGTCAAAGCCTTTTCGCGCTGCCAGAATTACCGGGTGGTTGCTGGAATTGAACCTATGACCATTAATAGATGCCACAGGCAGTACTTTAATTGACGTGCCTGATAGAAATAGTCCTTCCATTTCATATAAAGAATCAACACTTATTAATGTTTCAATAATTTCAATATCCTGCCTCCTGCATACATCAATTATGTACTTTCTTGTAACTCCTTTTAAAATGTACTCGTCAGGAGCAGTGTAAATTTTTGATTTCTTAACAAAAAATACATTGGATTTACTTCCTTCGGTTATTTTTCCATTAGCATTGACAAGAAGTGTTTCAAAAATATTTTCTTCTTCTAACTTCTTTTTAACAGCTTCGTTATACGTCAGGTTTTGAACCTTTATGTTGGGATTTTTTCTATCCCATTTAAGCAAACCTACCCTGACACCGTTTTCGAACTCTTCATTTGTAGGGTAATAACTTTTACTTATATACAAAATAACATTTTGGCCATTAGTATCATGATACACAGTTACTTTAACATTACAATTCTGTTTGCCGTTGGCATCTATAACGTTCTTTATACGGTTCCCCAATTCCTGTTCTGAAATATGTAATTTATTTCCCAGCAGCTCTATTGAATTTTTCATTCTTAAATAATGGTCTTCAAAAAATAAAGGGACACCATCTATTATTCTTATAACTTCATAAACAACCTTTTCCTTATCATTTGCTTCCTTATCATTTGCTTTTTGATCCATATTCTCAGATTTTACTATATTACCGTTAATACTTGAATACTCTCCAATGTTATCTATCATATATCTCTTCCTCACTTTATATAAATTCTCACTTTATATATTTCTAATTTGCTTGTCTAATTTAAATTGCGCATGTGAGTTTCGCAAAATAGCGAAAAATTGCATGCGCAATAATTGTTTAACCTATAGCTGCCATAGGTTAAACCGCATATTTATATATGCGGTTTATTAAATAAATAAAAAATATATGACTTGAATTATTATAGCAAATGTTTTCATCTTTGTCAGCAAATAAGAAGTTATGCTTTTAGTTAACTGCTGTAACTTCATAAACTCCTTTTATGGTCCGCAGTTCATCTAAATAATTTCCCGTTTTATTAGCTGGTAATTTCACTGTAAATTTAAATTGGGCAATACTGCTTTCCTCATCACTCATAAAATCTATATTACTGATTTTTATCCCATATTTATAAAGTATATTGCTTATAACGCCAATTTGTCCGGGTAAATTACTTGATCTTATAAGTATTTCCCTGTATCTGTTCTTTCTTGCCAAATGATCCTCAAATTTCTTTAGTAGAATAAGAGTAATATAGATAAGAGCAGCTGCAGTAATAGCTCCAGTATAAAATCCACCTCCAGTGGCAAGCCCTACACATGATACTGCCCACAGGCTTGCAGCTGTAGTAAGTCCCCTTACATTGTAACCTTCACGGATTATTGTTCCGGCTCCTAAAAATCCTATCCCGCTTATAACCTGTGCACCAAGCCTTGTAGGATCAAAGTTAGTTTTTCCGGCATATACACTAAACATATATTCTGCAGTGCACATTATTAATGCAGAACCAACACATACAAGTATATGAGTTCTGAATCCTGCTGGCCTGTTTGTCTTTTCTCTTTCGTAACCAATTACACCACCTAATACACAAGAAAGAACTAGTCTGAAAATAAAGGTAAAATATAATTGGAAATCCATATGTTACCTCCTAATCACTTGATGCATATTGTATATGACTATTCTCAGCCTTCCATTCCTGAAAACTACCAGTAACTTTCAAGTTTTTATTCAATACGTTCCATACTTCAGATGTCACAAAACCTCTCTGCCAGGATGCAACTCCTGCCAGCTTATACTTATGAACAAGAGAGGATTTTAAATTAACAGAAACTGGGTCTTCAAGCCATATTTTATATACACAATTATCTTTTGAAAATTCAGCATAGTACTGGCCACTTTTTTCATCCCAAACCAATTCAGCGTTATTTTCCTGCACATATTTCTTTGCGGCATCCATAGAAAAAACTTTTGGGCTTGAAACCTTAACAACTCCTTTCTCATCTACTTCTTCTTTCCATAGCCTTGTATAAAAAGGAATGCCCAAAAGAAGTTTTTCCCTGGGAACCTCTTTTAGTAACTTTTTTACATTTTCTTCTACCCATGTAATTTCCGCAACTGATCCCGCCTTTGGGCTCGTAGCCCAATGCTGGTCATATGTCATTAGAGCAACATAATCCACCACTTCACCAAGAGCCTTTCTGTCATAGCAGAGAGACCAGGTATCACTTCCGTCAGGTACTGATACATCAATGGACACTACTAACCCCTGTTCTTTAAGAAGTGGTGTTATTTCTCTTACAAATTGTGTTAAAGCGTCTTTATCTTTTTTATAAATATTTTCAAAATCAATATTTATACCATCTAATTTATATAGAGCTGCATATGCCAGTATTTCCCTGATCGCATTCTCTCTGTAATCTGTATTATTCAAAAATTTTTCAGTCATCTCAATATCATTGAAATCATTACTAAAAAGAGCCCATACTTTATAACCATTCCTATGAGCCCATTCAACATATACCGGATCTGCCCTGTTAATTAATTTCCCCTCTGCATTAGCCAGTTGAAACCAAGTAGGTGAAATTACATCTAGTCCTTCAATTTTTCCTATACTTGATAGGTCAGGTCTTCCACTGTACATCATATCCCATACAAGATTTATCTTGCCGTTTTCAGGTTTCCAAGGCCCATCATCTTTTTCTAATTCTGGTAAACTATTAACAAGAATCTTCCTCAATACAACGTATTTTTTTTCAATAAAACCTATTTCTCCTGCCGCAGTTCTGATCTTGTACCAGTCTTTATACTCCTCGAATACCCTTAATTTAAGGTCCTCTGGTTTATCCTTCTCCAAATCAAACTTTCTTATTATAGGGTACTTTCTTGATCGTCCCTTCCTCACTACTGCATTGGCATCAATAGGTTCAGCTATCTGAATTATTGTATTGATATGGTCAATTATTATAACATTATTGTCTTCTATATATTGCAATTCAATTTTATAGAACTCAGCCAAAAATTCTATAGGTATATATATAACTCCGTTTTCTTCAATAACAGGTATGTTAAGTAGCATTTCTTCATTGTTTACAATCGCGTTTAGATTTCCGGTTTTCATTCTAATTACCCGGTCTTTTGTAGTAATGGTAACTTTCTTAAGATTATTGTCCCAGTATATATAGGGATCAATATATTCTTTAATTACACTTAATGGTAATAATATCTCTCCATCCATAATTTTAGGTTCTTCAGATGTATTAATAATTTCATCTTCAATAATCAGATTCAGTTTGTTTTCATCGAAAGCAGGTACAAAGGTATTATTCTCCATAAAAAAGAAATAGTAACCTGAATATATTATGGCACTTAGACTTATAAAACAAAATGATATCAGGAACAGTATAATAATATTCCTCTTTAATCTGCGATAGTTATCCCGTTTTCTGCTGACCACGACCTGACCCCTTTACATAAATAATCTGATACAAATAGTAAAAAATATATACCAAGAAAAATACAAATTATTATTCAAATATTATTCAAATACTTTCCTAGGTATGAATAATTTGAAGTTATTAAGCATTCTTTCATCAGGTTCAAAAACAACTAACGTTCTCTCACCCTTGTAATTTAAAGTAAAGAAATATGCATCCGGAGAATTTATGTCACTTGCAGCTAAAATTTTTTTCGGTATATTCTGCACCGAGGAGTTGAAATGATTGCTGCTTACCTTAGCAACTATATCAAATTCCTTACAGTTTGCACTAAATATTCTTTTTCTTTTTCTTTGGTCGATTATCATATCAATATCCAGGTCTCCATTTGTCACCAGATACTCAAATTCGATATTTCTTGCCTTTATTAATCTATATGCAAGGTAAACAATACCAGTAGTGATAATGAGTCCGAATTGATTTACTATTGGTATATTAAGAATTATGAGTACCAATAATAACGCTGCCAGAACAATACCTATATTAAATAATATATCCTTAAAATCTTTTCTTTTTGCAACTATTTTTTCAAAAAAAGTGTCCATTTAATCCTCCCAATATACATCTTTTAGACTGATTTTAACATAAACATCTTTAGTTAACAATATATTTAAAGCCAAGGAATATAATCCCTGGCTCTAAATATATTACATCTGGACTTTATTCTTCTATATAGTTATATATAGTTATATGCAAATATATCTATATAGCCTGTATATAATTAACTATAAACTCAAATATATGATTAATACTAAACTCAGTGTTACGGAATGACTCAATCCTTCAATACGTCTTTAATCTTTTAGTACATTCCGCCCATTCCGCCTTGCATTCCTGCTCCACCCGGCATAGGTGGTTCTTTTTCTGGCTTGTCAGCAACGAGGCATTCAGTAGTAAGAACCATAGCAGCTACAGACGCAGCATTCTGCAGAGCTGACCTTGTGACTTTTGCCGGATCAACTATACCTTCATCAATCATATTTACATATTCTCCGGTTAATGCATTGAAACCAATGCCTGCTTTACTGCCTTTAACCTTATCTACTATAACTGAGCCCTCAACACCAGCATTTGCGGCAATCTGTCTGATAGGCTCTTCGAGAGCTCTAAGTACAATCTGTACACCTGTCTTTTCATCACCGGTCAATTCATCAAGAAGTTTTGAAACCTTAGAAATTGCGCTAATGTATGCTACTCCACCGCCAGATACAATACCTTCTTCAACAGCAGCCTTTGTAGCAGCCAATGCGTCTTCAATTCTCAGTTTCTTTTCTTTCATTTCTGTTTCAGTTGCAGCACCTACTTGAATTACTGCTACGCCGCCAGAAAGTTTCGCGAGTCTTTCCTGTAATTTTTCTCTGTCAAAGTCTGATGTGGTTTCTTCAATCTGAGATTTAATTGAAGCAATTCTTGCCTTAATTTTTTCAGGATCTCCTGCTCCATCAACAATGATGGTGTTTTCTTTCTGAACGATAACCTGTCTTGCTCTACCTAATTGAGAAATTCTGGCATCTTTCAATTCAAGTCCAAGTTCTTCGGAAATAACTTCTCCACCGGTAAGAATCGCAATATCCTGGAGCATAGCTTTTCTTCTGTCTCCAAATCCAGGAGCTTTTACTGCTACACAAGAGAATGTACCTCTTAATTTATTTACAATCAGAGTAGCAAGGGCTTCGCCTTCAACATCTTCAGCAATAACAACCAGCTTTTTGCCCTGCTGTACAATTTGCTCTAGTAATGGCAGGATATCTTGAACATTGGATATTTTCTTATCAGTTATTAAAATCAGAGGATCATCTAAAACAGCTTCCATTTTTTCGGTATCTGTTACCATATAGGAAGATATATATCCCCTGTCAAATTGCATTCCTTCAACAACTTCAAGGTTTGTCCCCATTGTTTTGCCTTCTTCAACGGTGATTACTCCGTCATTTGTTACTTTTTCCATAGCGTCGGCAATCAGGTTTCCAATAACCTCATCATTTGATGATATTGAAGCAACTCTTGCAATATCACTCTTCCCTTTTACTTTCTGACTAATTTCTTTTATAGCATCAACCGCTGTATCAACTGCTTTGGCAATACCTTTTTTAACTATCATAGGATTTGCGCCTGCTGCAACATTCTTTAAGCCTTCTCTAATTAAAGCCTGAGCAAGCACAATAGCTGTGGTTGTCCCATCTCCTGCTACATCATTAGTTTTTGTGGCAACTTCCCTGAGAAGTTGAGCACCCATATTTTCAAATTTATCTTCCAGTTCAATTTCTTTTGCAATAGTAACTCCATCATTTGTTATGAGGGGAGCTCCGAATTTTCTTTCCAGCACTACATTTCTACCTTTAGGTCCAAGTGTTACTTTTACTGCGTCAGCCAGCTGATTAACTCCTCTTTCAAGAGCGCGTCTGGCTTCTTCATCAAATATAATTTGTTTTGCCATATCCTAAATCCTCCTCTATTAGATAATCCTCATTAAATACAAAAATAATAATATGTGTAATGTTTATATCCCTTTACTCGACGACAGCTAAAATATCTCCTTGTCTTAAGATAGTGTATTCTTCTCCGTCCAATTTAACTTCTGTTCCTGCATATTTGCTAATAATTACTCTATCACCAACTTTTACTTCCATAACTACTTCTTTTCCATCTACTATTCCGCCAGGACCTACAGCTACAACTTCAGCAATCTGAGGTTTTTCTTTAGCAGTACCCGGCAAAACAATTCCACTCTTTGTAGTTTCTTCAGTTTCCAACATTTTAATTACAACTCTGTCACATAAAGGCTTTATTTTCATTAGATAACCTCCTTCTACTTTTTACAATTTATTAGCACTCACTTTAGTTGAGTGCTAATACAATAATAATATTAATATACTTTCCAATTTTTTATCAAATATGTGATTTTTCTAAAATTTATTGTTAATGGAGAATAAATCTATTTTCCCATTTATTACACACTATTTCCATCGTTTTCATCGTTTTTGGTTATTTTTTGATTCTGACTACATTATCATCAATATCATCGTGCAAGCTTAAGTTTCCTAATTCTTCCATATCCCTTGATTTAAGCACTGTGGTTAAAAATTGTTTCAAATTATCACTAATAATGTCGTTATCTGATATAACACTTAAAAACTGCTTTAGTTCACTAAAAAAGGTCCTCTTTTTGATAGCCTTTAAACTATATATAATACGGAGCTGTTTCTTGATCAAAGCTGAATTGTTTAAATATGCATAGTACATTAACAGGCAAAAGTGTGCTAATGGACTCTCAAACTCCACTTTCAAAACACTCTTTGACACGCTGACAGCTCTTTCAATTTCCCCATTTAAAAAACACATTAAAGAAAGATAGTTCCTTTGATAAATAGCCATAGGATCAATCTCTACAGCTTTATCAAACTTGCAATAAGCCTTTTTATAATTTCCTTCGCGGACTAATGTCATTCCTTCGTTTATAAGCTTGGCAGTTGTTTTTTTTCTGTTTACTCTTCTTTTACCTTCTCCATAAACATCCAAATAATAAAGCACTTCATAGCTTTCATTGGCAAATTCACCAAAGCTGTCAGATTCAATATATTTCTCAAAATATTCCCTGGCCTTGTTAAAATCACCTGAATCAAAATAATTACAGGCTATCCCGAAATAACATTCTGCAATGGTGGGATCAATGTTTTTTATTATATTTAAAAGTATATTGTTTGATTCCTTAATATTTTTTAGTTCAGCATAAACGCATGCAAGATTAAACAGATAGTCTGCATTATAAGGCTCTTTCTCAACTGCTTTTGCAAGAAAATTCAGTGCTTGTAAAGGCTTGTTTTTGCTAATATAACGCAAGCCTGCCCTGAAGAAAAATCCCGGATTACTTCTATATTCATCTATATTCTTTATTTTTTCTGTACTTAAATATGTCACTGCTTAATTTATACCTCCTACCTCCTACCTTCTACTCCTTAACTCGTCAAAAATTTCTTCAAGGGTAAGACCTCTCTCTACTATTAGTACCATCAAGTGATATATTAGGTCGGCTATCTCATATCGAATTTCTTCTTTTGAATTATTCTTTGCTGCAATAATTACTTCAGAGGTTTCTTCTCCAACCTTTTTGAGAATTTTGTCTATACCTTTTTCGAGTAGATAATTGGTATATGATCCTGGTTTAATATTTACCACTCTATCAGCAATAATATCATATAATTCCTTAAGAATTATGGATTTATTTTTATAAACTTCAAAAGCATCAAAATCATGAGGTTTTTTTTCGACAAAACTTCCGTCTTTCAAATTACGGTAAAAGCATGAATAATTGCCTGTATGGCAGGCTCCTCCCTTTTGCTCTACCTTTATAAGAAGTGCGTCTCCGTCGCAATCTATGCTTATTGACTTAATATATTGAAAATGGCCTGAAGTTTCTCCTTTTAGCCATAACTTATTCCTGCTTCTACTCCAATAATGAGCCATACCAGTTTCAATTGACTTATCAAGAGCCTCCTTGTTCATGTAGGCAACCATTAGCACTTCACTGGTTTGGAAATCCTGCACAACAACAGGAATAAGACCGTCATTACCAAATTTTAATTCTTTAACAATATTATTAATATTATTCATTATTTACCCACCATATTCTTAGAACTTGTTAACTATTCTAAAACTAGTCAATTACTTTATGTGTGATTATGCAACATTATTTTACCATATTTTATAAGTATTTTCTATAATTTACTTATTTTTTCAAAATATTGCATTTTCTTTTTAGTTTTATTTTATTTATTCTACATTAAATTATAACTTAATGGTAGATTATTTTCCGATTGTAAAAAAATTTTCTTATCCTCATACTTTTCAAAAATTCCGGAAATAGGTATATCCGCTCTATTTTAACGGATAATCATCCTTAATATTTTATTTAAATTCCGTCTTTATTTCTTTTGAGTATTTCCCTAAGATCAACCGCTCCTGTATATAAAGCCTTCCCAATAATAACGCCGTCTACTCCTGTCTTTTTAAGATCATCAACATCCTTCGGGCTTCCTACTCCTCCTGATGCAATAACTTCAATATCCAGCTCCTTTGCCATCTCTTCCATAGCTTTCAGATTAGGTCCCTTAAGCATTCCATCCCGGGAAATATCGGTGTATATTATGGTTTTAACTCCTATATCTTGCATCTTTTTTGCAAAGTCTACAGAATTTAACTGACTGGTTTTTTCCCATCCCTCTATTGCAACTTTGCCATCCCTGGCATCAATTCCGATTGCGACTCTGGAGCCGTATAAGTTTACCGCTTCTTCAACAAGCTTTCTGTTACTTACTGCTGCAGTTCCCAGAATAACTCTTCGTACTCCTATATTCAATACTTTCTGTATAGTTTCCATTGTCCGGATTCCACCTCCTGTTTGAAGTGGAATTTGGAGTTTATATGCCATTTCTCTAATAATCTCAAGATTTTTAATCTCACCAGTCCGCGCTCCATCAAGGTCAACAACATGCAGATACTCCGCCCCCATTTTTTCCCATTTAAGGGCTATATCTACCGGATTATCTGAATATACTGTCGCATCATCAAATCTGCCTTGTATAAGTCTTACACATTTTCCATCCTTTATATCAATTGCCGGATAAATAACCATATTTATACTTCTCCTGTTCATCAATTTTCTGTGTAAATTTTTTATTATAAATTTTTATGTAAATTATATGCATAATTTTTCTGTATAATCTTCTGTATAATCTTCTGTTTAATCTTCTGTCTAATTCTTTTGTCATACAACTTGTTATACAACCTAAAAAATGCAACCAAATAAATATTCGTTTATAGGAAAACTTTTCAAGCTCTACTCGTTTAACCAAGCAACAGGGAGCCTCTCCCTTATATAAGCTGGAGCTGAATTGATACAAATTATAAATAACATAATTATTCAGTGGTGAACTGCAAGGCTCCCACTGAATCTTCGAGCGAAGGGAGTTTACTTTATATTTTTTATATTTATATTAAAGAATTCCTTTTGTAGACATGACGCCCTGTATTCTCTGGTCAAACTGAGTAGCCTCATCTAAAGCTCTGCCGAAAGCTTTAAATAACCCTTCAATAATGTGGTGAGAGTTACTTCCATATAACCCTTTTATATGTAAGGTAATGCCGCCATTAAAAGCAACTGCCCTGAAAAATTCTTCAACCAGTTCAGTTTCCATATCTCCTATTTTTTCAATTACATGGGGAATATCAAAAACTAAAAAGGGCCTGTCACTTAAATCAAGTACTACTAAAGCCAGTGATTCATCCATTGGAACATAGGCTGTTCCATATCTTTTAATAGATTCCTTATTTCCCAGAGCTTTTTTTATGGCCTGGCCAAGCACAATTCCAATATCTTCTACAGTATGATGGCTGTCAACTTCCAGATCCCCTTCTGCTCTTACTTCGAGATCAAAAAAACCATGCCTGGCAAACAGGGATAGCATGTGGTCTAAAAAACCTATCCCTGTTTTAATACTGCTATTACCAATGCCATCTATATTAATTCTCAAAGATATATTAGTCTCATTTGTTTTCCTTGTAATTTCCACTTTTCTCTCCATATATATCTCTCCTGTTTTTATAGCTTTTAAATAATCTATTTATATACTCTATTAATAAGTTTTTATAAACTGATAAGCTTTTTATCACCAGTTGGCATAACAGATTTGACTCTTTTCTACGCAATCTTACATTTTATGTTTCTTTTTCTTAAATATCTAGCTTATTTATTTTATATACTATAAGTCTTTTTTTAGAGTCTTATATGAGTTAAAATGCCTCAATATGGTTAACATGCTGTAATACCTGTAATAGCTGTTATACTCTTATATAGCTGTTATATTCTTAAATAACTGTGATATTCTTAACTTCTTCTAGGAAACAGTCCATTTGTTCATCAGTGCCGATGGTAACTCTCAAATAATTGTCTATTCTAGGTTTGTTAAAATATCTTACAAGGATTCCCCTTTCCTTCAATTTGTTGAAAATATCCACTGCAGGTATAACAGGATGGCTTATGAATACAAAATTTGCCTTGGAATCAACAACATTAAATCCTAATTCTTTCAATTTTACTATTATTCTTTCACGGGTATTAATGATTTTTCTACTGGTGCTTTTAAAATATTCATAATCTTTTATAGCTTCCATAGCACCTGCCATGGCAATTCTGTCAATGGTATATGAATTAATCGAATTTTTTATCCTGCTCAGCCCCTGTATTAATTCCTCATTTCCTAAAGCAAATCCTATTCTTAAGCCCGCAAGAGAATGGGACTTGGAGAAAGTCCTGATTATTAGAAGATTAGGATAGTTTTTTATTAATTCCACAGTTGATTCAGCTCCAAAATCAACATATGCCTCATCAATGATTACAACTACATTTTTATTATAGTCCAGTATTTTCTTTATGGACTCTATGGAAATATCTTTTCCTGTAGGCGCATTAGGATTAGGGAAAATAATGCCTCCATTCTCCCTGAAGAAAAGCTCAACAGGAATAGAAAATTCCTCATCCAGCCTGACGGTTTCATATTTTATATTAAACAAATCTGCATAAACTGGATAAAAGGTATATGTAACATCCGGAAATAGTATAGGCCTGTCCGGATTAAAAAATGCCAAAAAGGAGAAAGCTAGTAATTCATCTGATCCGTTTCCGGCATAAACATTTTCTATATTCAGGTTAAAATAACTGGCAATTACTTCTCTAAGCTCATAACACTCAGGATCAGGATACAGCCTTATATCACTGTTAGCAGCATCTTTCATTGCCTGAATAACCCGTTCGGAAGGCGGATAGGGATTTTCATTGGTATTCAGCTTTATATATTTTCTGTCTTTTGGCTGTTCTCCAGGAATGTACGGATTTATATTTTTTACAACATTGCTCCAGTAAATACTCAAAAATTCCCCTCCTCTCCAATCTCTTCAAATCTTACCCTAATAGCATTTGCATGGGCATCAAGTTTTTCAGCTTCAGCAAACCTTATCACATCATCCTTAACGGATTTTAAGGCATCTCTGCTATATGAGATAATACTTGATTTCTTCATAAAATCTTCCAGGCTTAAAGGAGAGAAAAACCTGGCTGTACCACCGGTAGGCAGGACATGGTTTGGTCCTGCAAAGTAGTCTCCCAGAGGTTCTGAGGAATATTCACCCAGGAAAATAGCTCCGGCATTTTCAATAGAACCTAATAGCTCAAATGGATTTTTCACGCATAATTCCAGATGTTCCGGAGCAGCCCTGTTAACTATATCCACTGCCTGCTCGATAGTCTGAACAATAACAATTGCTCCGTAAGTTTCCAGAGATTTTTTAATAATGTCTTTTCTGCTAAGATATCCGTACTGCCTCTCTATTTCTTTTTGCACTTCTTCTGCAAGTTTTTCAGAGGTAGTAACAAGTATGGATGCCGCAAGTACATCATGCTCCGCCTGGGATAAAAGGTCAGCAGCAATATAGCATGGATTGGCCAGAGCATCTGCTATTATCATGATTTCACTTGGCCCTGCAAACATATCAATGTCACAGTAGCCATAGACCATTTTCTTTGCTGTTGCCACATATATATTTCCGGGTCCAACAATTTTATCTACTTTGGATACGGTTTCTGTCCCGAAAGCCATGGCAGCAATTGCCTGAGCTCCTCCAATCCTGTATATTTCATCAACACCCGCCTCTGATGCTGCAACAAGCATAGCAGGATTTATTACTCCTCCTTTACCCGGAGGTGTAGTCATAACTATTTTTTTGACACCTGCTGTCTTTGCAGGTATTACATTCATCAGGACTGATGAAATAAGTGCCGCAGTTCCCCCCGGAACATATACCCCGACATTTTTTAGAGGCCTGAACATTTGTCCCAATAAGATCCCTTTTGCCTCTGTTGAAAACCAGGAGTTTTGTTTCTGTTTCATATGAAAGTTTTCAATATTTTTTTTAGCTTTTTTAATAACCTCTACAAGTTTTTTATCAGTATTTTTATATGCTTCTTGTATTTCATTGTCTGCAACTCGTATTCTTTCAGGAGGTAAATCCAAGTTATCAAATTTTCTGGTGTATTCTAAAATAGCCTGGTCCCCATTTTCCTTTACGTTATTTATTATACTTTCAACCCTTGACAGAACCTCTTTGTCTTCAAGCTGACTCCTGGAAACAAGCATTTCAAGCAATTCAGCTTCTTTTATTGCATCAATTATTTTTATCATAATTCAAACCGCCTTTTTCTAATTGTGCTCTTAAATTATCCACAATTTTACTTATTCTTTCATATTCCATTTTCATACTTACTCTGTTTACCACAAGTCTGGCACTTACCTCGGCAATAGTATCCAACACAACGAGCCCATTTTCTTTTAATGTACGCCCGCTTTCCACCACATCTACAATTACTTCTGAAAGTCCTACCAGAGGAGCTAATTCTACTGAGCCGTTCAGTTTTATGACCTCAATACTTTCTTTCCTTTTATTTTGAAAATATTCTCTTGCAATTCTGGGATATTTTGTAGCAACTCTTTTGTTATTCAGCTGGTCCAGCTTACCTACCAAATTCGGTGATCCTGCCAGCACAACCTTACAAGCCCCGAAATTCAGATTCAGCACTTCATACAGATTTCTTCCCTCTTCTAAAAGAGTATCCTTCCCAACTATACCCATATCTGCTGCGCCATATTCTACATAGGTGGGAACATCTCCAGGTTTTACAAGCAAAAACCTCGTCTTGTTCTTTTCATCTGTTATTATTAGTTTCCTTGCGGGATTTCTGAGTTCTGAGCAGTCAAAACCCGCTTTTTCCAGCAAATCTGCCGATAACTCGCCGAGTCTTCCTTTTGATATAGCTATTGTTATATATCTCATTTTTCTCACCTCTGGTCAGGATATCTTGACTCCCTTATTAAATCTATTCTGTCATTCTGTATTTTAATTGCTTCGTTTCGGGCTCTGCAGTTTATTAGTTGGATGCAGTTTATCAATTGTAGCAAACTCGCTTCGCTCGGGGATTCAATGGGGATCATGCAATCACCCACTGAAGATGGTTGCTATTATAATTTGCATCAATTCAACTCCCTCTTATAGAAGCGAGAGACTTCTTGATGCTTGGTTAAAGAAAACTGGTACAAATAGTCATCACTTCAGTTAATGTACTACAACGTATTATTGTTTAATATACTATAGGTTAATATATTAATTATTAATATACTATGGTTTAAAATAACTTTTAACTTTTTAATTAATAAGAAAGTCTATCCATATCTGTTTCTATGATCTCACCTGTTTCAAGATTATGTACTTCAATTTTTCCATCTCCCAAAGCATATATAATTCCGCCGATTCCTTTATCCTTCGCATATTCCTTGGCCTTCTCTATTCCTTCACCCAGAATGTTTGCCTCTGTTACAATGCCCTGACTTCTTAGAGCTTCACATAATTCAAAGGCATTTTTTCTTCCTTTGTCTGTATAGCATACCAGGCTTTCAACAGATGGTGTCTTAAAAGTAATATTTTGTCTGTCCAGAGCCATCATGACCATGTTTATGCCTAAAGAAAATCCTGTGGCGGAACATTTTTTACCAAATTTTTCAACCAGATTATCATATCTTCCTCCGCTTAATACTGGGAAACCTATCCCATGGGTAAATCCTCTGAAAATTATTCCGGTATAATAGTTCAAACTTTGTACCATACCCAGATCGATAGAAATATATTTCTCAAGATTGTAATCATCCAGTATCTGAAGTACTCTTCTTAAGTTTTCCAAAGCTTTTAATGAACGGCTATTCATAGTAATTTTTTCAACACTGTCAATAAGATCTGTTGAACCAAATAATTTGGGAAGTCCTAGTATCAGCTTTTTTAAATTCTCTGAAATTCCATATTTCTCTACCAATTCTTCAATGGCCAGATAATCTTTTCGGTCAATTAAAACTCTGATACGCTCAACTTCCTGCTCCGGAAGACCTGTTTCTTCCATAATACCTTTAAAGAATTCCACTTGTCCGATATCAATCTGGAATTCTCTTAGACCTGCCGTCTTAAGAGCTTTAATTGCAAGAGCAATAACCTCTGCATCTGATTCTGGTGTGTTTAAGCCTATTAATTCAAGTCCTGCCTGGGTAAATTCTTTTTGTTTTCCTCCGCCGAATTCATTATATCTAAACATATTACCTATGTAGAAAAATTTAAGGGGATATTTTGCATCCTTAAGCTTCGTAGCTACAATCCTGGCAACAGGTATTGTAGCTTCCGGCCTTAAAACCAGAATCCTGCCCTGTTGGTCAAAGAATTTAAACATTGTTTCCTGGGGAGTTAAATCTGATTCTGCAGAAAATGTATCGTAAAACTCTACGGTGGGAGTTTCAATTTCAAAGTAGCCCCAAAGTCTGAAAAGCTCTCTTATTTTTTGCTCAATATTTCTCTTTGCAAAACATTCATCAAATAATATATCCTGAACACCTTCAGGAGTGTATATTTTCCATTTTGACAAATCATACACCTCACTTGCTTTTTTTGCCCGGTACATCTATAAATTATTAATAATTCCTGTACCCGTTTGTCCCCTTTTTTTTATTTATTCTTTATCTAATTATAAATTTTATTTATTTATACCTTTTTATATTTGCTTTATATTTGTATCTTTTAATAACTGTTTTTACTTTATGTAAGTATTCATGAAAATCTTCGTTATTTCTCAGGTTAATTTTCTGCATGGTTTATTATATTATCTCACTGATTTGTTTTATTATTTTATTACCACATAATTATTTATATTTATACTTGTGCTTTATTAATTTATCGCGCTAAAGTTATAAATTGGTGAATTAAAGATATTATAGTGTAGAAGGATTATTTTGTCAATGGGCAACAGGGGACATTCCTTTTCTTTTCTTCTAGGGTAGGGACATTTTCTAGGTAGGGACAATCCTTTTCTTTTTACCGATATATTGGGAATAAGAAAATATGCTTCTCTAATTTTGATGAGAAGAATTTTTCTAATAAAACTAAGAATACAGGACACTAATAACAAAGTGATACTCTTTTTAATAAATTGACTATATTAAAGTTCTTTTTAAGACTCTTTACTTTAATCAGCTTATATTAACGTAAAGTAAAGAAATGTCCCCTTAGATTAAGTCTATATAATGGTGTAAAAAGAAGTTGAGCCAAAGCTCATACCTCGGTTAGAATATAAGTACCATCAAATACCAAACCGAGGAGGATGAACCATGGCTCAGTTTAATATTACAATAA
>DULL01000047.1 GCA_012840395.1 Clostridiaceae bacterium
CTATACCCCCTTTAGATTCGACACCTAAAAGGGTATTATTTTTCAGGGGTGCTCGCAATGGAGTTTTTCCATTTTATGCGGGGTTTTTTAAGTTCCGGAACGCTCGGTTTTCATTGTACCAAAAACAACAAAATAATAATTAGCAATTAAAAGTAATTACAGTATTGTTCAGAGAAATTTTTTCAGAGGTTGTGTAACATATGTTTGACTTCTCTAGAATGTCATGTAAAACCATTGACAAGATAATATTTACTTGGAGTTTGAACCTGTGATAAAATGAATTCAACTTTAATTACAGGAGGGAAACAAATGTTCTACAAAAGTTTTCGAATTTTTCGGACGCAGCAGGAGAGCGTGCGGCAAAAATTTTAAAACGGCAATTAGTTCGGCGCGGATTGGTTTGCGCCGATGGAGGTATAGTTTTCACTTTGCGCGTGAGTAGTGATCTTCCGACAGATGCTTACCGCGTGACAGGCGCGGAAGACCGCCTTATATTAGAAGCAGATAGGCCACTGGGATTGATTGCTGCCTGCGGGCAAGTTTTGCGCGGTAGCAAATTCACAAAGGACGGTATGGTGCCGACTGCCCATCGCGGGCTGACTGTGCCGGACTGTCCTTCTCGCGGTGTATACATGGCTAATCATTTCCACAATTATTATCAGATGGCTTCCATCGAGGAGATAGAACATTATCTGGAGGAACTGTCGCTTTGGGGTCTTAACACGATGCATTTTTTCATTCCGGAGATCAACCTGCCTTCGCGCGACCATCCGGATACGATTCGTCATATCGAGCGCAGTGTCGAGGTTATGAAGATGGCAAAAGCGCTAGGTTGGTCCGTATCAACGAACGTGTTTGTAAACCAAACCTTTGTGAACTTCCCACAGGATATCGCATCTACACCTGTACCGGATCCGCTAGTACGTCACGGTAACAGCGGCAACATAGTCTGCCTGTCCAAGCCGGGCGGTCAGGAATGGATGGATGCCGACAACCGTTTCTACTTATCAAAATTGAAGGAACTGGGTGTGACGCTGGACGCGGTGCGCGCCTGGCCATATGACGAAGGTGGCTGCGGCTGTGAACAGTGCTGGCCTTGGGGGAGTAATGGTTATATTCGTGGTGCCAAGCGCGCATTTGAGATTGCAAGGGAGTATTTCCCCAACGTGAAGCGTGAACTGAGTACCTGGACATTCGACATGCCACCCGTAGGAGAATGGGAAGGACTTGCCGAATCACTCAAAAACGAAAAATGGTGCGATGTAATCCTCGCTGATTCCCACGAAGATTTTCCGCGCTGGCCTCTGGAACACGGCGTACCTGGCGGTCTGCCAATGATCAGCTTCCCCGAAATCAGCATGTGGAATCTCTATCCTTGGGGCGGTTACGGGGCGACGCTATATCCTTTCCGATTGGAACGTTTGTGGAAACAGACACAGGGTATGTTGTACGGCGCATCGATCTATTCGGAAGGTATCACGGAAGACCTGAACAAGGTGGCCATCGCTGCGTTCTGCGAAGATTGGGATAACGATTGCGCGGACGTACTTAGACAGTATGCCCGTTATGAGATCGGCTGTGAACGCGAAGACGATTTCGTGCGTCTCATTCGGAATATCGAATCGCAATTGACGGAAAAATCTCCTGCCCTTGCCGATGATACATATGCCCTTGCAAAGGAAATCGACACGGCGCTGCCCGAATGGGGGAGAACCGGCTGGCGCTGGCGGCTGATCTACCTGCGTGCATTGCTGGATGTTTCCCGTGTGCGCGATGAGGACCTTAACAACAGCGAGATTTGCCGTAAGGCTATGGAGGAGATTGTTGAAATCTGCCATTGTTTGAAGGAGGATGCGCATCAAGATCCGTATCACGAGCGCGTGTGTCCGCCGCTCAAGATTACGGAATAACACAAGAAGCGTTAAAAGGTGAGTTAACCGGTCGTACTGATTCCGGCGATTCTGATTTATGGTGGTATTGCCATATAATGGTTTTCCCGGCAGGACCAACAAGAGCAAGAGCACAATTATACTGAACAAAAACAATGCCTTAGAGGGGTTTTACACGCTGCGATGGCCGTAGGATTCCTGCAGATTCCATCGCCGTAGTAGCCCCTGTTGTGGGAAGGATGGATAAGTCCCCCGGTGTTATCCAAAGCTTCCCACAACTCTTTCATGTTCAGACAGCAGCAAAATGGCTGCTGTATATGGTATCCGGTGTCCTGTAGCTCAACGCAGATTATGCAAAGTTAAATGATAAATAAAGAATTGCAAAAACAAGCAGACCTTATACCCGCATAATGGCAAGTGAAAGAATAACATTTATATGTTTTCAAACACTCTTTGTTTTCTATTGGTTTTTATATAGAGGCGATTTCTTTTGTCGCCACCAAAAACTTATAAATGTCCTCAAGCGAGTTGCAGTGAAGCGGAGAAACTCTTATTGTGCCTTTTATATTTAATGCTTTCAGCATTCGCTCAGAGTAAATACTGCTTATCAGCCTGTCACATACGATAATGCTGCGCTTTTCATATTCTCTAACCGCTTGTGTATAGTCAATATTGTCAAAGCCTATGGATAATATGAAGTCGCGCTTTGTGATATCCTCATTATCAAAGAAAACACGGACATTTTTAAGGTGCCGAAGGCCTTTAACATCATCCAAACCCTCAAGCATATGGTACATGAGCCAACGTTCTTGTAGTTTTATTCTTGTCATTCCTTCTTCAAACAGTTTTCTCCGGTCTGTGCTATTAATATACTTTCCCCCGAGCCAGCACACATAGTCAACAATAGCAGTAACAGCTGCATATTGCGCCGGCGCAGGGGTTCCCAAAGTCCATACATTTTCATCTTTCCCAAAAAGTTTATGGTGTGTAAGTCTTGCTGCTCTCTCGGAAACATATCCAATACCTGAACCTCTGCAGCCGAAAAACTTATAAGGCGCAAAGTTTATTCCGTCTACATGCAATTCAGAAAGGTCAATTAAACCATGCGGCATGTGTTGAACACAATCAATGATTATATATATATCAGGATTTACTGAACGAGCCATTTCCACTATTTTTTTAATATCAAAAATTACACCGGTAATATTTGATGCATACATAATACTTAAAAGGACAGTATTTTTATCTATATGGCCTGCGATAGTATCAGGATCTATTCCGCCTGTTGATTTATTGACATTCGCAATTCTTAGTTCCCTTCCTGTTTTTTTGGCATAATAGGCAGCCGCATCAAAGGCAGAAGGATGTTCAAGCACTGAGGTAACAATATTTGTACCAGGAATATTTTCTGCAATAGTACCTGTCATCTGAAACATAACCTGTGATGCTGTCAGGGAGTAAATAATGCTTCCGCTTTCGGGAGCGTTTAAAATAATTCGAACATCTTCTTCACCTTTTTTTATTATTTCATTAAGATACAGCGCCATCCTGTGTGTGCGCTCAGGACAGTCCGGAATAGAGTCAAGTGAGACGAAACAGTCTTCAACACTCTTTAAGCGGAAAGAACCACCCGCATTATCAAAATAAATCCTTTCACCTAAAAATTTATCCTTGTTAACATATAAAAATTTATCTTGCACCTCTTTTAGCACATTGTCAGAAAAAGCAAGGCCATTTGGATACTCCATTATAATTTCCCCCAGTCCCTTTTCGCTGTTTCAACTTGGTTATAACTTATAAAAACATGGTGTATAATTGCAATTGTTTTTAACCCAGTTCAAGTTCCCCTATTTTGCTGTAATATAATAAATCCTTCGCATGATTGCTTTTATCTAAGTACAGATCCGCATTGCTCCATATCATATAAAGCACATTTTTATAATTTATAATGTCATAATATACAATGCCATATTTATCTTTTATAAACAGGACTTCTTCATATTCCGATAAATTCTGTCCATTTCCCAGGAGGATTTTCATGTTGTTCCTTCCGTTACGCACAAGATTGGGTTCTATGTCAACAAGTGAAATTGCCATGAGAAGCTTTCCTTTGTATTCAAGAAGTTGTGGCCTTGTTTCATTAAACTCAATACGCCCTGCCGGGGTAAAAGTCTTTCCCAAATCATTCGAAACATAGAAATTATCTCCTTTCGCCCCTCTTAAAAGCGTATACATCAAATCTTCGACTATGGCCGTCTGTGTTTCATACTTTGCGAGCTTGTCTATGTATCCCACAAATTCGTAATTTATACAGTCTTTGGTGCGATAAATTACCGGTTGGCATAAAAATGAAGTTAGGCAGCCGTACCAATAACTGCCATGGCGGTAAATGCGGCTGGTATTTATTATATGTTCATATACATCGTCAAATCTGTAACCGGTAAGACCCCGGGACTTCAGATATTCCTCGAATACCGTATCCTTAAGTTCTCTTGTTACGCCGTCATATGTGCAAAGAACAGGCTTTATCTCCGAAAATGTTTTTTTATGTATGTCAAAGTCAATATAGAAATACTGCGTTCCTCCGCTGATAAAAAAAATTCTTACAAAATTCCCCATAAACACAATATTGCTGTCAATCATATCACGATAAACAATCCCGTTTTGTTCATCGCCATGCTTTAATACCACATAGTTTTCTGTCTTATGCGGCTGGCCTACAGGTATTACAGCAAGTGCAAGAACGTCCCTTGATTCTCCATAGTTCGTGCGTGAAGCGTGATATACTGTGTAAATCTTCCCATGATCGGGATCAAAGCAGCTTATGGAGGCGGAGCTTGAAACGTAATTAACAGTATCGCTTATTGCAACTTTATTATTGAGTATATAATTTTCCCATTCTTTATTTGTCATAATTTTTCACCTTACCCGATAGTCCATTTGGCTCAAGGCTCCTAACGTTAATCTGTCATATTCTCATTATACCAGATAAGACATCTATCAAGAATATCAATAAACTCTTTTATGCTGACCCCATTAAAAAGTGCAAACACAAAAGGCCATGTATTCTTATTGTAAGAACGCACAGCCTTTTGTGTTTTTTTCTTAGGAGGTTTGTAAATATTATATTTTATAAACCTTACAAATTTATTCACTTACACTGTACAGAATTTCTGCATAGGTTGGAATTTTCCAATATTTGCTGCTGACAAGGGTTTCTAGTTCATCAACAACGAGCCTGAGTTCGCTCATTGCCATAAATACTTTTTCACGGTATGCCCTGGCAAGTTCCAGATTATCTTTGATTTCCTTGACTGCTATTGTTTGTTCAACAAGATGCTCCAACCTTTTTACTAAACATTCTGAAAGCCTGGATATTTTACTTAACAGTTCTTCTTCAGGTTTTGTAGTTATATTAGCATTAACTGCTTTTTTACGAATGATTAATTCAGCCAGTTCATTCTCGTAGCCGATGACTGCTGGAATAATCTGCTTATAAACCATGTCGATCATTGTAAGAGCTTCAATATTAATGGTTTTAGAGTAATTCTCAAGCCAGATTTCATAACGTGAATGGATTTCATGTTCTGTTAACACATGATGGCGAATGAACATTTCCACATTTTTAGGGTGAATAAATGTAGCTAAGGCTTCGGGTGTGGTTTTTAAATTTAATAAACCTCTTTCCTCAGCTTCCTTTACCCAGGAACTGTCATATCCGTTGCCGTTAAAAATAATGCGTTTATGATTCTTTATGGTTTTCTTGATTAGTTTATTTAAATCTGACCTAAAATCACTGCTTTTTTCAAGCTCATCAGCAAACTGTCTTAAAACTTCAGCTACAATGGTATTTAATACAATTATTGGACCTGCAGTGGAAAAAGATGAGCCTAGCATACGAAATTCAAACTTGTTTCCTGTGAATGCAAAGGGCGAAGTACGGTTACGGTCTGTTGTATCTTTCGGGAAATGAGGCAGTACTGTTGCTCCAATTTCCATAAGAGTTTTACTTTTACCTACGTATAGCGTATCGTTTTCCAGAGCATTTAGAATTTCAGTAAGTTCATCTCCCAAAAATATTGAAACAATGGCAGGTGGTGCTTCGTTTCCGCCAAGACGGTGGTCATTCCCGGCACTTGCAACCGAGACACGCAGGAGATCCTGATAATCGTCTACTGCTTTAATAACTGCTACAAGGAATAACAGGAACTGTGCATTTTCAAAAGGTGTATCTCCGGGCTCCAGCAAATTGATTCCTGTATCAGTGGACAAGGACCAGTTTATGTGTTTTCCGCTGCCGTTTATTCCTGCAAAAGGTTTTTCATGCAAGAGGCATGCTAAATTATGCTTTGCCGCGATGCTTTTCATAAGTTCCATAATTAGCTGATTATGGTCTGTTGCTATATTGGCCTCGGAATGGAAGGGCGCAAGTTCGTGCTGGGCGGGAGCTACTTCGTTATGCTCTGTTTTTGCAAATACCCCCAGCTTCCATAATTCCTCATCCAGTTCACGCATAAATGCATTAACACGATTCTTTATCGCGCCAAAATAATGGTCTTCCATTTCCTGGCCTTTGGGCGGGCGGGCACCGAAAAGGGTCCTGCCGCAGAACATAAGATCAGGCCTTTTTTGATAAATGTTCTTGTCAATCAAGAAATACTCTTGCTCGGGACCTACCAGAGAAACTACGCGCTTTGCATCTGTTATGTCAAATAAACGCAATATACGTAATGCCTGATTATTAAGTGCCTGCATGGAGCGTAAAAGGGGTGTCTTATTGTCAAGGGCTTCCCCGCTGTATGAACAAAAGGCTGTAGGTATGCACAGGGTATTATCTTTTATAAAGGCGTAAGAAGTCGGATCCCATGCTGTATATCCTCTAGCTTCAAATGTGGTACGGAGTCCTCCTGACGGAAAGCTTGAAGCATCCGGTTCACCTTTTATCAGGGATTTACCTGAAAAATCTATGATCGCCTTTCCTTGCCCATCAGGGACAATAAAGCTGTCATGTTTTTCGGCGGTTATACCTGTCATAGGCTGGAACCAATGGGTAAAATGAGTAGCACCTTTTTCTATTGCCCATTCTTTCATGGCAGTTGCCACAACGTTAGCAACATCAAGCTCTAAGTGAGTACCGTTGGCAATAGTTTTCTTAAGTGCACTGTAAATATCCTTTGGCAGGCACTCTTTCATCGCTTCATCTCCAAATACCATACTTCCGAAAATATCTTTAATATTACTGTTTGCCAAATTCTATCCCTCCTTGAAAAATAGTTATATCCTAAATTCTCAGCAGTAATCAATCAATTTGATTAAAAAACTAAATAAATAAAAAATAAAGGTGCTGAGGATAAATACATCCACAGCACCTTTGCTGTATCATGTAAAAAGTTTAACACGATAAAAATCATTTGTCAATCATTTTATTAACTTTTTTTTCAAAAAGTGCAACTCAAAGAATAAATAGTTGCAAAATTTATAAAATTCAATCCACAAAAAGCCATATTCATTAGCGATTATGCAAGAACAACAATAAAAAATTTCACAAACCTATTGACTAACTTAACTATTTATTGTATCATATCCATTATGAACAAAGGCGTTCATCATACGTGTATGTGTTTATGCGTGGTGAACGTCTTGTTTTTATATTGGGGGTATGAATTGTGAGAGAAGGTATGTTTAGAAATATATCAGGATGCGCAATATCCGGTATTTTTTCAAAAAGTGGCAAACGATTTTCCGGAAAATGTATTATTGATTCCATAGCTGTAATGCATGAACGTTCCAACGGACTTGGGGGAGGATTTACAGCCTACGGCATTTATCCGGAGTATAAAGATTATTACGCTTTTCATATATTTTATGATAATAAATTTGCAAAAAAAGAATGCGAAGAATTTTTGGAGGAACATTTTGATATTATAAATCTTTCAAAAATTCCTACAAGAAAAATTCCGGAAATTACAGATGAGCCGCTGATCTGGAGGTACTTTGTAGTTCCGTTGCCCACAAAACTGGCAGACAGCCAGCTGGATGAAAAGGAGTTTGTAGTAAGGTGCGTATTCCGTATAAATACTTCTATTGAAGGTGCCTATGTCTTTTCTAGCGGGAAAAACATGGGTGTGTTTAAAGCTGTAGGATTTCCTGAAGATGTGGGACGATTTTATCGCCTTGAAGAATATGAGGGCTATTGCTTTATCGCCCACGGACGGTACCCAACAAATACGCCCGGTTGGTGGGGAGGAGCTCATCCTTTCTCATTGCTTGATTATTCAGTAGTACACAATGGAGAAATATCTTCTTATGATGCAAATCGCCGAGCAATTGAAATGTATGGGTACAAGTGCACTCTTCAGACCGATACCGAGGTAATTACCTATATTATAGACTACCTGCACAGAAAGAAGGGACTTACCCTCCCGGAAGTTTGCCTGGTAATGGCCGCACCGTTTTGGTCAACAATAGAGAGCAAACCACAAGAGGAACGGGAACAACTTGAATTTTTAAGAAATGCTTTCGAGTCTCAGTTGATTAACGGACCATTTTCTATCATCGTAGGTTTTGATGGTGGAATAATGGCGTTGAATGACAGATTGAAGCTTAGAAGCATGGTAGTTGGCGAAAAAGATGACATGGTATATATTGCCAGTGAAGAAGCCGCTATCAGAATAATACAGAATGATCTGGACAGAGTATGGGCGCCAAAAGGCGGCGAAGGAGTTATTTTTACTCTGGAGAAAAAGGATTTATTACCGCAATAGAGGGAAAAAATTACTATCTCATTAGGAGAAAGGAAAATATTATCTAACTGGAAGAAGATGAGTTATTTATCACATTAGGGGAAGGGGAAAGTAATGGCTATTAGTTATATATATCCTGAGTATGAAGTAGTAAGAAATTATGATCGTTGTATTGCCTGCCGTGTATGTGAGCGACAATGTGCAAACTGTGTACACGAATACCTGGCTGACAGCAATAAGATGGTAGCTGATGACTCAAAATGTGTAAATTGTCATCGGTGTGTTGCTCTTTGCCCTACAAGGGCTTTAAAAATAGTTAAAACCAATCATACATTTAAAGAAAATGCAAACTGGAGCGGAAAAAGTATAAATGAAATATACAAGCAGGCAGAAAGCGGAGGAGTCTTATTATCCAGCATGGGAAATCCTGAAAATTATCCTGTATATTTTGATAAAATAGTTCTTAATGCATCTCAGGTTACCAATCCTTCTATTGACCCGTTGAGAGAACCAATGGAAACCAGGGTATTTTTAGGGGCAAAACCTGATAAGATTGAAAGAGATGAAAAAGGCAGAATAAGAAATAATTTATCACCTCATATTACACTTTCCATGCCGATTATGTTTTCAGCAATGAGCTATGGATCTCTTAGCTATAATGCGCACGAAAGTTTAGCGAGAGCTGCTGTCAAGCTGGGAATCCTCTACAATACCGGAGAAGGCGGACTTCATGAAGACTTTTATAAGTATGGGAAAAACACAATTGTTCAAGTGGCTTCAGGACGTTTTGGAGTTCATAAGAAATATCTAAATAGCAGCGCAGCTATTGAGATTAAGATGGGACAGGGTGCTAAGCCTGGTATAGGCGGTCATCTTCCCGGAGCAAAGATTGTGGGTGATATTTCTAAAACCAGGATGATTCCTGAAGGTACAGATGCAATTTCTCCAGCTCCTCATCACGATATTTATTCTATTGAGGATCTTCGGCAGTTGGTATATTCACTAAAAGAGGCTACCGGTTATACGAAGCCGATTATTGTTAAAATTGCTGCTGTTCACAATGTTTCTGCCATAGCCAGCGGAATAGCACGCAGTGGTGCTGATATTATCGCTATTGATGGTTTCCGCGGCGGAACAGGTGCTGCGCCAACACGCATACGTGACCACGTAGGAATTCCTATTGAATTAGCGCTGGCCAGTGTTGATAAGCGGTTGCGTGACGAGGGAATCCGAAATAACGTGTCTATTGTTGTTGGTGGAAGTATTCGTTCCAGCGCTGATGTTGTAAAAGCGGTAGCGCTTGGTGCAGACTGTGTTTATATTGGAACTGCCGCATTAATTGCTATGGGTTGTCATTTGTGCCGAAGCTGTCATACCGGCAAATGCAACTGGGGTATTGCTACACAAAGAGAGGATTTGGTAAAACGCTTAAATCCGAATATAGGTTATAAGAGGCTTGTTAACCTGTTAACTGCATGGCAGCATGAAATCAAGGAAATGATGGGTGGAATGGGTATCAATTCCATTGAAAGTTTAAAAGGCAACCGTCTGATGCTACGCGGTGTAGGTTTAAACGAAAAAGAGCTTGAAATATTAGGTATTAAACATGCAGGAGAATAGTATATCAGGCATTAAGCGTGCAGAAGAATAATACAAAATAACTTTGTGGTGGTGAGATTAGAATTGAAACGCGTATACGTAAATGAAAAATGGTGTCTGGGATGTCACTTATGCGAATATTATTGTGCTTTTGCTTCAACCAATGAGAAAGATATGGCCAGAGCATTAAAAGATGTAATAATAAAGCCCAGAATAAAGGTTGAAGAAATGAATGGAATTAGTTTTGCAGTTTCATGCCGTCATTGTAATGATCCCCTTTGTGTTAAAGGTTGTATAACAGGTGCCCTGTCCAAAGATAACGGGGTTGTCACAATAAACAAAGATAAATGTATTGGCTGTTATACCTGTATATTGAGTTGCCCTTATGGTGCCGTTTCTCCTTCAGAGGACGGAGCAGTACTTAAGTGTGAACTTTGTATACAAACAAGCAGTGGTTCACCGCAATGTGTTCAAGGATGTCCAAACGGAGCAATTGTATTTGAAGAAAGGGGTGAGTGACTTGAAGTATGTGATTATTGGCAACTCAATAGCTGCTGTTGGCGCAGTGGAAGCCATACGAAAAAATGACAAACATGGTGAAATAGTAATTGCAGGTAATGAAAATCACCATGTGTATTCAAGACCTTTGATTTCTTACTTATTGATGGGTAAAACAGATGAAGAAAAAATGAAATATAGGAATGATAACTTTTACAAAGATAATAACTGTGAGTTAAAATTAAATAAAACTGCTGTAAAAATTGACATTCAGCAAAAACAAGTCGTTTTTGATGATGGCGATTGTGAAAGTTATGACAAGCTATTGATCGCTGTCGGATCTTCTCCATTCGTTCCTCCTGTCCGGGGACTGGATAAGGTTAAAAATAAATTTACTTTTACGGCACTGGATGATGCAAAAGCACTGGAGAAGGTGCTGAATGAGAATTCAAGTCCTGCCTCAGATCCGAAGAAGGTATTGATTGTTGGAGCAGGCCTTATAGGTCTAAAGTGCGCCGAAGGAATTAGCAAAAAAAATGTGCAAATCCTATGTGTGGACTTAGCTCCTAAGGTGCTTTCAAGTATTTTGGATGACGAAGGCGCAGAAATAGTGAAAAAGCACTTAGAAGATCATCATATTAAGTTCTGCCTGAAACAGCAGATAGCAGAATTTGAAGAAAATTATGCGGTTCTTGGTGATAATACGAAAGTTCCATTCGATGTACTTGTAATGGCTGCAGGGGTAAGACCGAATATTTCTTTAGTGAAGGATATTGGAGGTAAAACAAACAGAGGTATTTTAATTGATGATAGATGCAGGACTTCTATTCCTGATATTTATGCAGCAGGTGATTGTTGTGAAAGTATGGATGTTTCAACCGGGGAATCAAAGATAATGGCGCTGCTTCCTAATGCCTACATGCAGGCTGAATGTGCGGGAATGAATATGTCAGGAGTTGATTATTCGTATAATAAGTACATTCCAATGAATGCAATTGGTTTGTTTGGGAAACACATCATAACCGCAGGAACTTATTCAGGAGATGTTTATTTTGAAACTGACGGAGATAACTATAAAAAACTATTCTATTCAGACAATAAATTAAATGGATATATCTTGATTGGGAATGTTGAAAAGGCAGGTATATACACTTCCCTTATAAGAGAAAAAACTCCTCTTGATTCGTTGGATTTTGAGCTTATTTGTAAAAAGCCCGGCCTTATGGCTTTTAGTAGGGAAACACGGGCTAAAAAGCTAGGAGGTGTTAGTAGTGAACTTGCGAGCTCATGAACTAGGATACCGTAAGCTTAATGAAATAGTTCGCGGTACAAATGAGGATATTGTTATCAATGATTGTTATGGTCAACGTTTTATTGGTTGCGGAGCTTCTTCTAAAACCATTATTATTAACGGTACCCCGGGCAACGCACTTGGCGCGTATCTGGATGGTGCACTAATAATAGTAAACGGAAATGCGCAGGATGCTGTTGGCGACACTATGAATGACGGAAAAATAATTATTAACGGGAATGCGGGAGATACCTTGGGCTACGGGATGCGTGGAGGGAAAATATTTGTAAAAGGCAATGCAGGTTACCGCACAGGTATACACATGAAAGAATATAAGGATAAAAAGCCTGTTATTGTAATAGGCGGAACAACAGGGAGTTTTTTAGGTGAATATCTTGCAGGAGGCCTTATTATAGTTTTGGGACTGAATTCTGAAGATTGTCCGGTTGGAAATTTTATTGGAGTAGGTATGCACGGAGGAGAAATAATTATAAGGAGCAGCAAACAGCCGGAAAATTTGCCCAAACAAGTATGCATGAATATTGCAAATGACTCGGACATAGATAAAATAAAAGATATCTTAATAGAATTTTCGGGTATATTTAATATATCTTTGGAAGAAATACTTGGAAAGACATTCTACAAACTTACACCTAATGCCAAAAGCCCATATAAGCAGCTATACACAGAGAACTGACATTTAAAGTTGCATAAAAAGAGAACAAGACTATATAAACAGTAGTTAAAATAATTGACATCATCAGCAGTTGCAAGACACATGAGCAGCTATGAGCTATAAAAATTAATTTATTGAGTAAGGTATATCCAGAAAAAAGAGATAGGGAGGGCCTGAAAATGACCGCAAGCGTAAAAGAGGTTTTGGAGTTTGTCAGAGAGAATGACGTAAAATTCATCCGCCTTGTTTTTTGCGATTTGTTGGGCAGTCAAAAAAATATATCTATTATGCCGGATGAACTGCCTGAAGCCTTTGAACATGGCATTCCCTTTGATGCTCATGCTATCAGAGGTTTTACAGATATAACAAAATCGGATCTACTTTTATTTCCTGACCCTTCTACCATATCAGTTTTACCCTGGCGCCCGCAGCAAGGTAGAGTAATCAGGTTTTATTGCAGTATTAAAAATCCTGATGGAAGCATGTTTTGGGGAGATACAAGAGGGATACTTAAATCGGTGGTGGAAAATGTAAGGCAGAAGGGATATTCATGCATGGTTGGGGCAGAATGTGAATTTTACCTTTTTAAAACTGATGAAAACGGAGATCCTACCACTGTTCCTTATGATAACGGAGGTTATTTGGATGTTTATCCTCTGGATAAAGGTGAAAACATTCGCCGGGAAATTTGCCTTTGTCTTGAGGAAATGGGAATCAAGCCTGAAACATCCCATCATGAGCAGGGACCAGGACAAAACGAAATTGATTTTAAGTTTTCAGATGCATTAAGCTGTGCAGACAACTTTATTACCTTTAAACAGGTGGTCAAGAGCATTGCTGCAAGAAATGGATTATTTGCTTCCTTTTCTCCAAAACCATTACCTGATAAATGTGGTAATGGGCTACACATTAATTTGTCCCTGTCGCAAAACGGTTATAATGTGTTTGAACTGGTGGGGAAAGGCAATACGAATGCAGCGGAGAGTTTTATTGCAGGTGTGCTTGAAAAAACGCCTGAGATAACCCTGTTTTTAAATCCTTTGCCAAACTCTTACGAACGCTTGGGGGCTCTCGAGGCGCCAAAATATGTATCCTGGTCCAGAGGCAACCGTTCTCAGCTTGTTAGAATTCCTACAGCCAAGGGTGAAAGGATGCGTATGGAATTGAGATCGCCCGATCCTTCTACAAATCCCTATCTTGCCTTTGCTCTTGTAATAAGTGCAGGGTTTTACGGAATAGATAATAATTTGAGACTTCCTGAAAGTGTAAATGTGGATCTCTATAACGCTGACGAGAGCATAACCGGCAGGTTGACGCAACTGCCTCAAAATATGGATGAGGCTTTAAGGCTCGTCCAAAAATCAGACTTTGTAAGAAGTGTGTTAAATGCAGAGATAATTGACAAGTTCATTAATTTGAAGACTCAGGAAATGAAGAACTATAATTTGGCTTTCGATAAAAATAAATATTTTATTGATAATTATTTTAAAGTTATTTAATTTAATAAACCAACTGTTATAAACAAATTATTAAACGAACCATTAACCAAACCATTAACCGAACCAATAGATCTTGAAATTAGATCTTGAAGTCAGAAAGGGAATTAGTTTGGTTTTGTTTAGTTTAATAAGGAAAGCTGGGATTCTATGGACAGTGCGCTTATAATATCTTATTCGGAGAAAAGTGTCACTTATTTGGCTGAAATTCTGGCAGAGGCTTCTGTGACAAATATTACCACAGCTTCCAATGCTGGTGAAGCAAGACGGATTTTGATAGAAAAGGACTTTGACTTATGTATTATAAATGCTCCTCTTCCTGATGAGTTTGGAGAAAGTCTTGCCTGCAATATAGCTGCAAAAGAATCCAGCCAGGTGATTTTAATTGTAAAGTCTGAATTGTACGATGAAATTTCAGATAGAGTAGAGGATTATGGGGTAATTACCATAGCAAAACCCATTAACAAATCCTTATTATGGAATGCAATAAAGATAGCTTCGGCAGCCCATAAGAAAATTAAAACCATAGAAGATGAAAAGAAAAAGCTGATTCAAAAAATTGAAGATATAAGAATCATTGACAGAGCCAAATGCATTCTAATTTCCCATCTTTCCATAACAGAACCGGAAGCACACAGATATATTGAAAAGCAGGCTATGGATATGAGGATGACAAGAAGAAAAATAGCTGAGGAGATATTAAAAATATATGAAAACTGATCCAATATATAAACTTATACCAGCTATAAGAAAAATATGAAAAAGTTGTCAGCATGTTATAAAAGACCTGTCCAAATAGTCTTTGGAGGTAGAAATGAACAGTAAAGCATTTTTAGTACTTGAAAACGGAAAAATATTTGAAGGATTTTCCTTTGGAACTGTAGGTGAAGTTACAGGCGAAATAGTGTTTACAACTGGCATGACAGGGTACCTTGAAACCCTGACGGATAAAAGCTATTTTGGCCAAATAATCCTGCATACTTTTCCTCTTATCGGTAATTACGGCGTTATTCCGGAGGATTTTGAAAGCAATGTAATTTCCGCCCGTGGATACATTGTTAAACAGGTGTGCAGCAAACCTTCCAATTTCAGAAGTAATGGTGATATTGATAGTTTTTTGAGAGAACGAAATATAGTAGGACTATGGGGAATTGATACCAGGGAATTGACAAAAGTATTAAGGGAACAGGGTACAATGAACGGAATGATTACAACAGATCCAGAAAAAGCGGATTTGGATAAAATCAGGTCCTATTCAATAAAAAATGCTGTAGAAAGTGTTTCTGTCAAAGAGAAGAAAGTTTTAAATCCCCATGGCAGGTACACCATTGCATTGCTGGATTTTGGCTTCAAGGAGAATATTGCAAGAGAGCTGATAAAAAGAAACTGCAAGGTAATTTTGCTGCCTCATGATACACCTGCAGATATGGTTATTGACCAAAGAATAGAAGGGATTGTTTTATCTAACGGTCCTGGTGACCCGGCAGACAATCCTTTGATTATAAATAATTTAAAACACCTGGTGAATTCAGGAATACCAATTTTCGGGATATGTTTGGGACATCAGCTATTAGCACTATCCCAAGGTTTTTCAACAAGAAAGCTAAAATACGGTCACAGGGGGGCAAACCAGCCTGTAAAAGATTTTGACACAGGGCGTTTATATATTACCAGCCAGAACCATGGATATTACGTAACCAGCGAAAGTATAGATAAATCCATAGCACAGCCCTGGTTTATAAACATCAATGATAATACCTGTGAAGGACTGCAATATATAAATTACCCTGTTTTCTCGGTGCAGTTTCATCCTGAAGGATGCGGAGGGCCGAGAGATACAGACTTTTTGTTTGACATGTTTTTAGAGAAGGTGGAAGAGTATGCCTTTAGATAAAAGTATTAAAAAAGTTCTTCTAATTGGTTCGGGACCAATTGTAATCGGTCAGGCTGCTGAATTCGATTATGCAGGAACCCAGGCCTGCCGGATGCTTAAAGAAGATGGAATTGAAGTAATTCTTGTTAATTCCAATCCTGCTACCATAATGACCGATAGTTCCATGGCAGACAGGATTTATGTGGAACCTCTCACCCTTACAACTGTAAAAAGGATTATAGAAAAAGAACGTCCCGATAGCATTCTGTCCGGATTTGGCGGGCAAACGGGACTTACCCTCAGCATGCAGCTTGCCAAAGAAGGCTTTCTGGATAAAATGAATGTCCGTCTCCTTGGTTCTTCACTGGAAGCTATAGAAAAGACAGAGGACAGGCAAATTTTTAAAGAGACAATGGAACAAACAGGGCAGCCGGTTATTCCTTCTGTTATTGCAAGGGATGTGGATACAGCCCTGAAATTTGCAGAAGAAAACGGATATCCTGTAATTATCCGCCCGTCGTTTACTCTTGGAGGAAGCGGCGGAGGTATAGCAAATAATAAAGATGAGCTTCTGGAAATAGCGCGAAATGGGCTTAGTCTTTCTCCCATCCATCAGATACTGGTGGAGCAGTCTGTGGCTGGCTGGAAAGAAATTGAATTTGAGGTAATGAGGGATAGAAACGGAAATACCATAGCAGTCTGTTCTATGGAAAACTTTGATCCTGTAGGTATACATACAGGAGACAGTATCGTAATTGCACCTGCCGTAACGCTTGCTGACAAGGAATACCAGATGTTAAGGAAGGCTGCACTGGATATTATAGAAGCGCTGGGAGTTGAAGGAGGCTGCAACTGCCAGTTCGCTTTAGACCCATATTCCATGGAATACAGGGTTATAGAGGTAAATCCCCGGGTGTCCCGTTCATCCGCTCTTGCTTCAAAAGCAACAGGATATCCTATTGCAAAGGTAGCAACAAAGATTGCTTTAGGCTATACGCTGGACGAAATTCCTAATGCTGTGACAGGAAAAACTTTTGCCGCTTTTGAGCCTACCCTTGATTATGTGGCAGTAAAACTTCCAAGATGGCCTTTTGATAAATTTGTTTATGCGAAAAAAGTATTAGGGACCCAGATGCAGTCTACAGGCGAAGTTATGGCTATATCTGATACTTTTGAGGATGCTATCTTAAAAGCCGTGAGAGGTGCGGAAATAGGCTTAAAGGACCTTAATCTGCCAAAGATAAAAACACTGTCTGACAAAAAAATCCGTGACCTTCTGCACGATGCTACCGACGAGAGGCTGTTTGTGGTATACGAGGCTATAAAGAGGGGTTTTTCTATAGATGAAATTCATTCGATAACAAAAATAGACAGATGGTTTTTATATAAGCTTGCAAATATTGATGAGAATAACAAGAACAAACTGCTAACCTACAAAATGGTTGACACCTGCGGAGGAGAATTTGAAGCAAAAACACCTTATTTTTATTCCATAAGAGGAAATGGAGAAAATGAAGCATTGCCATTTATACAAAAGAACGCGAAAAAACGGATTGTTGTACTGGGCAGCGGACCTATTCGTATAGGACAGGGTATTGAATTTGATTATGCCTGTGTTCACTGTGTAAAAGCCTTAAAAAAGATGGGATATGAGGTTATAGTCATTAACAACAATCCCGAAACTGTTTCTACTGATTTTGATACAGCTGACAGGTTGTACTTTGAGCCACTTTATGTTGATGACGTAATGAGCATAATTGAAATGGAAAAGCCGGTTGGAGTTATTGTTGCATTTGGCGGAGGGACGGCAATTAAACTTACTAAAAAATTATATCAAAAAGGTGTAAATATTATTGGAACTTCTGCAGACAGCATTGATATCTGTGAAGACAGGGAGCGCTTTGATGCTTTATTGGAAAGGCTTGGCATAGACCGCCCTAAAGGATATTGTGTAATGACAAAGGAAGAAGCGTTTATTGCTGCGGAAAATCTGGGATATCCCGTGTTGATGAGGCCTTCCTACGTGCTGGGTGGGCAAAACATGATCATTGCATTTTCTTCTTCAGATATAGAGGAATATATGGATATTATTCTACGATATGAGCAAGAGAATCCTGTTTTGATTGACAAATATCTGAGCGGAAGAGAAATTGAAGTAGATGCTGTTTGCGACGGGCAGGATGTATTGATACCGGGAATTATGGAACATATTGAACGTACAGGGATTCATTCGGGTGACAGTATAGCCGTTTATCCTGCCATTCATATTGAAGATCAAATGGCTCAGAAGATCTTGGAATGTACTGAAAAAATATGCTTTGCCCTGAATTCAAAAGGGCTTGTGAATATACAGTATATTGTAACAGGAGATAAGTTATATGTAATCGAAGTCAATCCGCGGGCTTCCCGAACAGTGCCATATTTAAGTAAAGTTACAGGTATTCCTATCTGTGAGCTAGCCACAAAAGTCAGTATGGATGAGCGGCTTTCAAGTTTAGGATATGGAAGAGGAATATACAAGACTCCCCCTTATGTAGCAGTAAAAGTTCCGGTGTTTTCTTTTGAAAAGCTTACAGACGTGGATACACATTTAGGTCCGGAAATGAAATCCACGGGTGAAGTACTTGGCATAGGAAAAACCTTGAATGAAGCGCTGTATAAAGGACTGGTTGCTGCAGGATATAAAATGAGGAAAAAAGGTGGCGTACTGATAACAGTCCGTGACAGTGACAAGGGTGAAATTGCAGATGTGGCAAGAAAATTCTGCAATCTCGGATTCAGTCTCTATGCGACAAAAGGCACGGGAAAGGTTTTATCTGCAGCAGGACTTTCCTGCAAAACTATCAATAAAATACATGAAAGTGTTTTAAATAACTCAATGACAATTTTAGAGAGTGGCATGATTTCCTATGTTATTTCAACCTCAGAGAGAGGAAGAGACCCTGCCGACGATGATGTAAAATTACGCAGAAAGGCCTGCAGACTAGGAATTCCGTGCCTTACCTCTCTGGATACTGCAAATGCGCTTGCAGAAAGCCTTATGAGCAGCTACAGCGAAATTAATACTGAACTTGTTAATATTAATGAAATGAGGGTTGAGCGTATGAAACTTGAATTTACAAAAATGCAGGGCTGTGGCAACGATTATATCTACATCAATTGTTTTGAACGTGAGATAAACTGCCCGGAAAGTCTTTCAGTTGCTTTGTCAGACAGACATTTTGGGATAGGCAGCGATGGTATTGTTTTAATATGTAAAAGTGATGTGGCTGATGCAAAAATGAGGATGTTCAACCTTGACGGCAGCGAAGGGAAAATGTGCGGCAATGCTATCCGTTGCGTGGCAAAATATCTTTATGATAACGGTATTGTAAAAAAGAGTGAAATGACCATTGAAACATTAAGCGGGATAAAAACTCTTAAAAATAATACCAAAAATGGTCTTGTATCATCTGTCAGGGTAGATATGGGAAGAGCTGAGCTTGAACCTTCAAAAATTCCAGTGTTATTGCAAGGAGAAAGTGTTATTAATGAACCTGTAGAGGTTAGTGGTAAATTGTATCACATTACCTGCGTTTCAATGGGCAACCCCCATGCTGTGGTATTTAGTCATGAGATAGACCACTTAAACCTCAAGGAAATTGGCCCCTTGTTTGAGAATCATCAACTTTTCCCTGAACGTGTCAATACCGAGTTTGTAAAAGTCATTGATAATAATACATTAAAAATGCGTGTATGGGAGCGGGGAAGCGGAGAAACCCTTGCTTGCGGAACAGGTGCCTGTGCAGCGGCTGTTGCAGCTGTATTAAACGGATATTGCAATAAGGGAGAAGACATCCGTGTGCTTTTATTAGGAGGAGAACTTATAATTAATTATACTGATGAGAGAGTATATATGACTGGAGACTGCCATAAAGTCTTTGAAGGGGTGGTTGAAATATGAGAGATTATAATATTGAATTAAAAAACAGAATACAATTTATACGTGATTGTTTAAATCAAGCTTCTGCCAGTGGGATTGTTTATGGGAACAGCGGAGGAAAGGACAGCGCCCTGACAGGCATTTTATGTAAAATGGCTTGTGATAACACAGTAGGGCTTGTTATGCCCTGCAGGTCCAAACGCAATTATTCTCAGGATAAAGATGATGCTTTAGCTGTTGCCAGGCAATTTGGCATAGAGGTAAGAGTTATTGATTTAGGCAGCATAATGGATGAGTTTGAAAACTCTATAAGAAAAATCACTTCTCCTTCCAGTATGGCTCTTGCAAATACTGCGCCACGAATCCGTATGACGATGCTTTATGCTGTTGCCGCCAGTGAAAACAGGTTGGTGGCAGGGACGGGCAATAAAAGTGAAGGATATATGGGCTATTTTACAAAATGGGGTGACGGGGCTTATGATTTCAATCCGATTGCAGATTTGACTGTTACAGAAATTTATGAATTCTTAAGATTTTTGAAAGTTACAAATTCTATACTTGAAAAAGCCCCTTCTGCAGGCCTGTTTGACGGGCAGACAGATGAAAAGGAAATGGGGATTACTTATAAAGTTATCGACACATATCTGCAAGGAGACACAGTTAGTGAAGCTGACCGGCTGATTATAGAGAAATTTCACAGGGCAAGCGAACATAAACGGAGAATGCCACTGGTTTATGGAGGTTAAATATGATTATTAACAAGAATTATTTGAATTTAAAAGATAGCTACCTTTTTTCATTAATTGCAAAGAAAGTAAATGAATACAAAGCCCAAAACCCTGATAAAGAGATTATTAGCCTTGGTATAGGGGATGTTACTTTGCCTCTTGTTCCTGCTGTTATTGATGCAATGCAAAAGGCTGTTTCGGAAATGGGAAAGGCTGATACTTTTAAAGGCTATGGAGAGTATCAGGGGTATACTTTTTTAAGGCAGGCAGTATGCGACTATTATTTAAAGAAAGGTGTTACACTTGATAATAACGAGGTCTTCATCAGTGACGGAGCAAAAAGTGACCTGGGAAACATTCTTGATATATTTGATGTAAATAATACCGTAATTATTCCAGACCCTGTTTATCCTGTGTATGTAGATACCAACATTATGGCAGGCAGAAAAATAATTTATGTAAATGGCAGTGACCAGAACAACTTTTTACCTTTGCCTGACGAAACAACTGAAGGACATATTATATATATTTGCTCGCCAAACAATCCTACAGGTGCTGTTTATACAAAGGAACAGTTAAAGCTTTGGGTGGACTGGGCACTGGAACGTGAATCAATTATTCTGTTTGACAGCGCCTATGAAATATTTATCCAGGATAGCACCTTACCTACAAGTATTTATCAAATTGAAGGAGCAAAAAAATGTGCCATTGAATTTTGTTCCTTTTCCAAAACAGCTGGATTCACAGGGGTACGCTGCGGTTATACAATAGTACCACAGGAACTGGTAAGGGACAACGCTTCTTTAAATAAGTTATGGCTCAGGCGGCAGTCAACAAAGTTTAACGGGGTGGCTTATATAGTACAAAGGGGAGCGGAAGCGGTATTTAGTGAAACAGGATTTAGACAGATAAAGGAAAATATAAATTATTACCTTGAAAATGCCCGAATTATTGCGGATACCTTAACGGAACTTGGTATTTGGTTTACAGGAGGTAAAAATTCACCTTATATATGGCTTAAGTGTCCAAAGAATATGTCATCCTGGGAATTTTTTGATATTCTTTTAAAAGAATGCAATATAGTCGGTACTCCGGGAGCAGGTTTCGGAAATAATGGAGAGGGTTTTTTCCGTTTAACTGCTTTTGGGAACAGGGATAATGTAATAGAAGCTATGAATAGGATCAGGAAAATGAAGTTTTAACCAAGCATCAATTCAGCTCTCGCTTTTATGAACGGGAGCTGAATTGATATAAACTATCATAACAACCTTTTCAGTGGTTTTACAATAAAGAAATATTTCCCCATCACCTCAATGAAAGAATGAATGTAGGTCAGCTATTATTTCTTCAATACTCTATTATTACTTAAATTCATACAGGAAACAATTGCTTTTATCCCACCGAACACATACATTCTTGCACATTTCCTATGATTTTTTTATCTGCATGCAAATTACGCATTTTATTTTTCACCAAATTATATTAAAATATGGTTATTAAACATAACACGAAGGTGGGATACAAAATGGATAATGAATTAAAGAAAAAGTACGGTTTGCCTACAGCTATAGCTATGGTTGTAGGAATTGTCATCGGAAGTGGGGTCTTTTTCAAGGCAGAGGCTGTACTTAAAGCTACAGGCGGAAACATGCCGCTGGGTATTGCAGCCTGGGGCATTGTTGGACTTATTATGATTATTTGTTCTTATACCTTTGCTATTATGGCTACTAAATATGAGAAGGTCAATGGTATAGTGGACTATGCAGAAGCAGCCCTTGGCAATAAATATGGCTACTATGTAGGCTGGTTTATGGCCGTCATATACAATCCAACACTCACCTCTGTGCTTGCCTGGGTTTCTGCCCGCTATACTTGTGTATTGCTTAACTGGGATATTACAGGTGGTTCATGTATGACTATCGCCTGTTTCTACCTGGTAGCAAGCTATGCAATGAATGCCCTTTCTCCCATTCTTGCAGGAAAGTTTCAAGTTTCTACCACAGTTATAAAGCTCATTCCGATAACACTAATGGCAGTTATAGGAACTATCATTGGCTTGGCAAATGGCATGACGGTCAGAAATTTTTCTAATGTAGTTGATCCAAGTGTTAGTGTCGGAAATGGATTATTCGCATCTGTTGTTGCAGTAGCATTTGCCTATGAAGGCTGGATCATTGCCACTTCAATCAACGCAGAGCTCAAGGATTCAAAAAGAAATCTGCCAAAGGCACTTATTTTAGGTTCCCTTATCGTAGTTTGTGCTTACATATTCTATTACATAGGACTTGCTGGCGCTGTTACTTCTGAAGCACTCATGGAAAGCGGCCAGGCAGGGGCAAAGATGGCCTTCCAGAATATTTTCGGATCAGTTGCCGGGTCATTGATATTTGTGTTTGTAATAATTTCATGCCTCGGTACTTTAAATGGACTTATGGTAGGTTGTACCCGTGGAATGTATTCACTGGCAACGCGTAACAGAGGTCCTCTTCCGGAAACATTTAAGCAAGTAGATAAGATAACAAATATGCCAACAAACTCATCTATTTTTGGAGTGCTGCTTTGCGCATTCTGGTTGCTATATTTCTATGGCGCAAATCTGACAGCACCATGGTTTGGCCCCTTCTGTTTTGATACATCTGAACTTCCAATAATTACTCTTTATGGAGCTTATATTCCTATCTTCATTATGTTAATGATGAAAGAAAAAGATTTAAGCCCATTTAAACGCTTTGTTATGCCGGCACTTTCAATATTAGGATGTGTTTTTATGGTAATTGCTGCATGTTTCGCTCACCGCATGGCTGTTGTATATTACCTGATTATATTTATTATTATTATGGCTATAGGCGTTTTCTTTAAGGGCGAGAGTTTTGATAAGCAAAAGGTCAACTAGATACAAAAGAATTAGCATTTATTAATATATTATATTGCTTGGGTCTGATTCCTATATATTATTGGATTCAGGCCTTTTATTTTATATAGTTGCATAAAAACCACTGGAAAAGATTCTTGAACTTTGCCAGTGGTTTTTATTGACGAATAATGTCGAAAAATGTATCATAATTTAGGCAAATTTTTATCACCTAACAAGAAGGTGCAGATTGAATTCGTTGATATGTTGATATTATAAATATTTATATTTATTGGATAAAACATAAAGAAAATTTGTAAATTTTTTAAAAGAAATTAGTAATTTATAAAAAATTTTAGAAGAATGATTTGTTTTTATTAAAAATGGGTACATATTTAGAACTACAAAAATCAAATTAATAGCCCATTTCATGTATTTTTGAGATTTTTTGCATAAGTGTCTGTTTGTCAGGCAAGATAGTTGTGATGTTGTAAGTGCGAATACTTTCAATTTTCAAATGTATTAAAAAGGAAGTATTTGAGGTGAATTGCGGGAAAATATGAAAAAAGTAGTGGTTATTTTTATCCTGGTCAGCATGATTCTGTATAATAATTTGATGACTGTAAATGCTCATCCTGTAGAAATAGATTTTTATCAGATATTCGAGGAGCATGGAACAATAATGTTATTGATAGATGCAAATACAGGTGAAATTGAGCATGCTAATAAAGCGGCAAGCATTTTTTATGGATATTCACTTGAACAATTGGAATCTATGAAAATTCATGAAATAAATGTCCTATCATCAGAAGAAGTTAATCGAAAAATGCAGGAAGCAGCAAAAAATCATAAAAGCAACTATATACTTGAACAGCGGCTTGCTAATGGAGATATACGGACAGTTGAGGTCTATTCATGCCCACATACCTATAATGGCAAAACTATACTCTTTGCGACAGTATATGATATAACCGATAAAGTTGAACTTGAGAAAAAAGAAAGGTTTGTAAACAACATATTATTATTTACGCTTGCAGGTGCCGCCATTATTATAGGGGTGTTCAGTTTTATATTGTTCATGAGTTTCAAGAAATTAAAAATCCGGAATCATGAAATTGAGAGTTTAAATGAATTACGTAAAACTTATATAAACTCTTATGATAATCTCATATACCTAAAAGATGAAAACCTAAGATATGTATTTGTCAATAAAGCTGTTATGAACTTTCATAAAAAAGAAGAATCTGAAATTATTGGCCATGAAGATTTCGAAATATCAGATAAAGAATTAGCCGAAAAGCAACGGGAAACTGATCTTGCTGTGTTGGAAAGCAAAACTGTTTTCCAGACTGAATTAGCCTGGAAGGACAGAATTTTTAAAATCATAAAATTTCCAGTAAAACTAATTAACGGACATTATGGAGTCGGAGCATTTATTGAGGATATAACTGAGGCATACATCAATAGAAAAAAGGAAGGAAAAGCACTGTTGCGTAATCAAATTCTCGTAGATGTTCTCAGTCGGAAATTCGAATCTGTACAGGAGCAGCTTGATTATGCATTAAATGAATCCCTAAAGTTAACTGAAAGTAAATATGGGTATATATACTTGTATAATGAAGAAAAAAAGGAGTTTATTCTAAACTCCTGGTCAAAAGATGTAATGCCTGATTGTACAATAGTTGAAAAACAAATAAGGAACCAACTCGAGATGACAGGACTGTGGGGAGAGGTTGTATATCAGAAAAAACCGATTATTGTCAATGACTATAAGATGCCAGATATTATGAAGGAAGGATATCCAGAGAGTCATATACATATTTCCAGGTTCATGTTCATTCCTGTAGTTATAGATAATAATATTGTGGCAGTAGTTGGGTTGGCAAATAAGGATTATGACTACGACTATAATGACATTTATCAGATGATCACATTGATGAATGGAGTATGGAATGCTAAGGAAAGAAGAGAAACTCTTGTAAAATTGGCAGTTGAAAGAAACAAATTTCTGCAGACTCTGTTATCAATTGGTGATGGCGTTATGGTAGTTAACTTAGAGGGAGAAGTCACAATGCTAAATAGAGCGGCTGAAAAGTTAACCGGATGGACAATTAAGGAAGCGGAGGGAAGACACTATAAGGAGGTTTTTGTTTTGTCTCATGAGGATGAAAGAGTTAATATAGAGGATCCCATTGAGAAGGTCTTAAAAACAGATACTATTCAAGAATTAGGTAATAATGTTGTGTTAACTTCCAGAAACGGAACCCAATATTATATAGAAGATAGCGCTGCACCTATTAAAGATGATAGAAATATAACAATTGGTGTTGCTCTAGTTTTCAGAGATGTAACAGAAAAGAGAGAACAAAGAAAAAAGATAGAATACTTAAGTACCCATGATTCTCTGACAGGTCTTTATAACCGTGTGTTCTTTGAGGAAGAAATTAAAAGATTAGACACTAAAAATAATCTTCCCATCTCAATAATCATGGGGGATATGAATGGGTTAAAACTTGCGAATGATATTTTTGGCCGTGAGACAGGTGACCTGCTTTTGCAAAAGGCAGCAGATACATTTAGAAAAGTTTGCAGAGCAGGTGATATCATTGCACGTATGGGAGGAGATGAATTCATCATATTATTACCTAAAACAAAAGCAGAAGAAGCAGAAGATATCATGTTAAATATAAAAGAACAATTTTCTAAAGAAAAGGTTAAAGCAATTAGAGGTAGTATTTCTTTAGGATACGATACTAAGGTTAACGAGGATGATGATATTCTACTTACACTAAAGAACGCTGAAAGTAAAATGTATTTTGCAAAAACTCTAGACAGCAGTAAGCTTAAAAGGACTGGTGTAAAAACGATTGTTAGTACATTATATGAACATAGCCCAAAAGAAGCAGAACATTCTAAAAATGTCAGCAAAATCTGTGAGAATATAGGCAGGGCAATGGGATTGCCTGAATTAGAGATAAGAAAGCTAAAAGAAGCAGGATTCTTACATGATATAGGAAAAGTGATTTTGGATGAAAGTTTACTTAATAAAGACAAACCGTTAACACACCAGGAGAAGAAAAAAATAAAGCAACATCCGGTTGTAGGCTATAGAATATTAAACATCTTTGATTATACCTTGGATTTAGCAGAACCTGTTTTATCACATCACGAAAGATGGGATGGTACTGGTTATCCTAGGGGACTCAAGGGTGAAGAGATTCCAATTCTTTCAAGAATTATTGCAGTAGCAGAGAGTTATGATGTAATGACAAACAAATCATATAAAAATGCAATAAGTCATGAAGAAGCTATTTTGGAGCTTAAAAAAAATGCTGGTATTAAGTTTGATCCAATTGTTGTTAATAAATTTATAGATATGGTAAAAGTTGACAAATAAAAAAGCAATCTTTATTTGCCTATCAATAATTGATCAAACAATAGTTAACAGTTAATAATAAATTAATAATTAATCCAGGGTCTGACGGGGATACCATGTTCCTGTAAAACCTGTTTTATTTCTTTAACTGAATAATTTTTTTTCATTCGCGGGGAATAAAGCATTGAACTGATAATTGCTGCTGAAGCCCCGGTTTTTGTAAAGGCTTCTACAATATGTTCAGGTGTTCCGGCTCCACCGGATGCTATTATAGGTATATTTACTGCCTCAGAAATACGTGATGTTATTTCGATGTCATAACCCATGTGCGTACCATCCTGGTCAATACTGTTAACACAGATTTCTCCTGCTCCTAAATCTTCTCCTCTTTTTGCCCATTCTATGGCGTCCATACCTGTAAACACTCTTGCTCCATCTATAGCTATTTCATATCCGCTCGGAATTCTTATGCTTTTTTCTACTCTTTTAACCTGCATACTAAGAACTATGCATTGGCGGCCGAAAGCCTGAGCACCTTCACGTATTATTGAAGGATTTCTGACAGCCATTGAGTCTACACTGATTTTTTCAGCACCAGCTTTCAGTACTTCATACATGTCATCGAGATTTTTTATTCCTCCGCCAACGGTGAAGGGAACAAAAACATGTTTGGCCACATTCCTTACAGTTTCTATATCAATTTTTCTTTTTTCTGCACTGGCAGTTATATCATAGAAAATTATCTCGTCAATCTGATCATCATAAATTTTGCGGGCTATATCCACAGCTGAACCTACCTCAATATTGTTCTGGAATTTATGGGCTTTTGTCACCATACCATTTTTTATATCAAAGCAAGCGATAAGTCTTTTTGTCAGCATAATGAACCTCCTGTATTTAGAGCAAAATTCTTAAGGAGTCTAAGTCCAATCTCTCCACTCTTTTCAATATGGAATTGAGCAGCAAATATGTTTTTATATGCTATCATAGAGCAGAATTCGAGTCCATAGTAGGTTTTGGCTAAAACAATATCTTTATTTTCAGGAACGACATAGTATGAATTTACAAAATAGAAAAATTCACTATTGTTAAGTCCATCCACGATAGGATGTTCTTTTACAAAAGTTACTTCATTCCATCCCATTTGAGGTACTCTTACATTTTGTTCCGGAAACTTCTTTACTTCTCCAGAAAGCCAACCCAGGCATTTAGCGTTTCCTTCTTCACTGCGCTCAAACAGTATTTGAAGTCCAATACATATTCCTAAAAAGGGTGTTCCTTTATTCAGCACCATATCTTCAAGCACGCCTATAAGGTTAATATCTTTGAGAGAATCAATAGTTGCCTTTGCGGAACCTACACCGGGCAGAATAATACCCGTACACTTTTCTACTTGTTCGGGAGTAGAAATTAACTCTGAGTTAATATTTAATTTCTGGAGAGCATTAAGTACACTTGGGGCATTACCTGCTTTATAATCTATTACACCTATCACAAATCATTTATCCTTTCATTAGAACTATTATTTATAATTATTATTCTAGTCATAAATATAAACGCAATAAACATAATTTTTTAGAAGATAAATTAAACATAAATAATTAAACATATGCCGCATATAAAGTTTCACATATAATTTATTTTTACATAATACCATAAAAGTTAATTTAACACAATAATATGATAAAGTATTAATTCATCAAATTAAGTTTAATATATGGTTTTTCGCAGAAAAACGTTGTATAATGTAAATATATAACAAATTTTATAATATAAGGATGTTATTGTCTTAACAGAGTTTCTTATGGACTTTATTAGGTATTTGTCTGAAAAACATGGAATTTACTTAAATGAGCAACAGCAAAAAGCCGTAGTTAATATTCAGGGACCAACTCTTCTTCTTGCCGTGCCTGGAGCCGGAAAAACCACGGTAATTGTATCCCGGTGTGCAAATATGGTATTAAACCATAAAATTGATCCTGGTAAAATTCTTACTCTTACATTCAGCAAAGCATCTGTAATAGATATGAAAAACAGGTTTCATAAAATCTTTGGTGATGAGGCAGGAAAGGGACTTAATTTTTCCACAATACACAGCTTCTGTTTCAATATTCTGAAAACCTGGTCACGAGATCTGGGAGGTAATTTTCCAATCATTATTGAAAGTGATAGATCTCCAATAACTAAGAACCAGCTCTTAAGGCAGATATTTTATAAACATAATAATATATACATAAACGATGATAAACTGGAGGAATTATCAAATAAGATATGCTACATAAAAAACATGATGCTTTCTAATGATGAAATTGAAAATCAAATTACGAATATAAAAAATTTTTTTAAGATATATAAGAGCTATGAGGAATATAAGCTTCGGAATAACTATATTGATTTCGACGATATGCTGGCAAGGACTTTGAATTTACTCCTTGAAAACAAAGAAATCGCTGAAATGTACAGAAACAAATATGAGTATATTAACGTGGATGAATCTCAGGACACATCCTATTTGCAGCACCAGATAATAAGACAGCTGGCAATTCCAAAGAATAATATTTTTATGGTAGGTGATGAAGACCAAAGTATTTATGCTTTTAGGGGGGCATTCCCAAAAGCACTGATGGACTTTAAAAAAACATATCCCGGAGCCAGTGTGCTTCTTATGGAAAAAAATTATCGCTCCACACTTAACATTATTGCTGCTGCAAACAAGTTAATTAAGCAGAATGATGAGAGGTATAATAAAACCATGTTTTCGGAAAGAGGGCCGGGTGCACCGGTAAAATATAAATGCCTTCAGGAGAGAATTCAACAATATCCATACATTGTTTCTTTGCTAAAACAGCAGGAAAATCTTTCAGGAACAGCAGTGCTATACAGGAATAATGTTTCGGCCATTTCCCTGGCTTATGAACTGCATGCCAGAGGTATACCCTTTTACCTTCACGAATACAAGGCTAATTTCTTCAGACACTGGATTATCATTGATATAATTCGTTTTATGGAGTTTTCTCTCGATCAGGCAAATGTAAAAGCTTTTCGTGAGATTTATTATAAGATGAATATTTTTATTTCAAAGGCTATGGCTGATTATGCTATAGAGAATTCAAATACAGGCCGTAACTTTTTTGATATATTATTAGGGTATCCTGGAAATACTGAAATGAAAAATATTAGATTGTTAGAAACAAAACATAATATTATAAAGCTGTCAAGAATGAAACCAGAGGAAGCCATTGATTTTATCATGAATGAGCTGGGATATGGCAATTATATTATAAGGCAAAATCACAACAGTTCTGATGAATTAAACAGCCTAATGCTGTATATAAGCGAATTAAAATATATTGCTTTAAAAACAAGAAGTATAAAGGAGTTTAAAGATAATCTGGCCATCCTTAAAGAAGTAATGGATAATTCAAAACACAACAGAGAAAAAAACGCGGTTACTCTTTCCACTATTCATTCAAGTAAAGGTCTTGAGTTTGACAAAGTATACATAATTGATCTCTTTGACGGGATTTTACCTTCATCAGAAAGTATTAATAATTTCATCCTTGGGGACAAAACCCTTATACAAGAAGAAGTGCGCCTTTTCTATGTAGGAATTACCAGGGCCAAGCATTATCTGGAACTGATTGCCGCAAACAAGCTTGAAGGTAAACCTGTTAAACCTTCCCGGTTTATTGAGCAGCTTTTCTTTGAAGATAATTCACTTTCCTCCATGAGTTCAGTGGGGAATTTATATTTCCCCACTGAACAAGGTTGAATTATTAATTAATAACACATATGCCTTAAAAGTCAGGGCAAGGAATTATTTGACTGATTAAATTTATGCTTTACCTCTGGATAATACATCAAAAGCTACTGCCATGATGAAGATAATGCCTTTTATAACATATTGATAGGAAATACCAACTCCCATAAGATTCATGCCATTTGTAAGGGACATTATTACCAATGCGCCCACAATTGTATTTGCCACTTTACCGATACCGCCTTTAGTGGAGACACCACCAATATAGCAGGAAGCTATTGCATCCAGTTCGAATCCGCTTCCGGCAGTTGTAGTGGCCGACTGGAGCCTTGAAGTAAACAGAATGCCGCCTAACGCAGACAGCATACCCATGGATGCGAAAACAAAATAGAGTGTCTTCTTAACGTTAATTCCGGATAATGCTGCTGCTTCAGGGTTACTGCCAACACCGTATATATACCTTCCCAAACGTGTTCTGTTCATGAAAAAATTGTAAATTAGAACCACAATGCTGACAATTACTATTGTCCAGGAAAGACCGCGGTAGTTTGCCAGTGCAAATGAAAGCAGACCTATCATAACGGAAAAGAACAAAATCTTTAATATAAATACTGGTGTAGAAACCGTTTCAAAATTATACCTTTTTAATTTGTTTCTTGCATTTACCTGAGAAATAATTACCAGGATAATAGCCACGGCACCTGCAACAAGGGTAAGCATATGGAGACCACCGGACTTTTGAAAATCAGGAACAAAACCATTTGACAGGGCATTGAAAGTCTCATTTGTAACCAGAATTGTGCCTGTTGCTTCGGTAATCAGTATAAGCAGACCTCTGAACCCAAATTGAAAAGCCAGGGTTGTTACAAAAGAAGGAACTCTAACTTTTCCAATGATGATTCCCTCTGTAAGACCTATAACAGCACCAAAAAGCAGGATAATAATTATAATGAGCCATACAGACATATTTGTCCTCATCATATAAGTGGCAGCTACCGCCCCTAAAAATCCGGCGACATAACCTACAGAAAGGTCAATTTCTCTAATGATAAGCACAAGTGTCATACCCACTGCTATAACGGCTATATATCCAGTCTGATTTACAAGATTTGTTATATTTCTCGGAGTTAAGAATCCACCGCCCGTTGCTATGTTAAAATAAATAAATATTACAGCTAATGCAATATACATTGCATAATCCCGTACATGTGTTTTCAACAAAAATATTACTTCATTAATGAAGCTCATTTTTTCTCCATTATTTCCAGTCATCCTATAACTCCTCCTAGTATTGTTTTGTGGCCATAGCCATTATATTTTGTTCCGTAGCATCTTTAGCAGGGATTTCTCCTGTTATGCGACCGTTGGACATGACGTAGATACGATCGCTCATGCCGAGAATTTCCAGCAGTTCGGAAGAAATCATAATTATGCTTAAGCCCTGTTCCACCAAACGATTCATTATTGTATAAATTTCATATTTAGCACCAACATCAATACCCTTTGTTGGTTCATCCAGGATTAAAACTTTAGGATTGGCAAAAAGCCACTTGGAAAGGGATACCTTCTGTTGATTTCCTCCGCTTAGGTTTTCTACTATTTGACTTATAGAATAAGCTTTTATATTGATGGAATTTTTGTAACGGTTTGCAACCACTACTTCCTCGTTCTCATTAATGGAGATACCCCGTATTAATGATTCCAGGTTTGAAATGGTGATATTGAATTTGATATTATGCGATAAAAACAGACCGTTTCCTTTTTTATCTTCTGTTACATAGGCCACTCCTGCCTTCATTGCATCCCTGGGATGGGGAAAATTTTTCTTTTCGCCGTCTACATATATTTCACCGCTTAAAATCTTGTATTTTGGAGTATTACCAAAAATGCTGAGCGCAAGTTCTGTTCTACCGGCTCCCATCAAGCCTGCCAGTCCAACAATTTCACCTTTCCTTACGTAAATATTGATATCGTGCAGGATTTCCCTTTCTTTATCAGGGTCGTACACAGTCCAGTTTTTTATTTCAAATGCTACATCACCAATTGAATCTTTTATGCGTTTTGGGTAAATATTTTCAATTTCCCTTCCAACCATGTACTTGATTATTTCTTTTTCAGTAAGAGGTTTATCATGGGCATCCATGGAACAGATAGTCATTCCATCACGAAGTACGGTTACTGTATCAGCTATGGATATGACTTCCTTTAGCCTGTGGGAAATCATAATGCATGTAATACCTTCATTTTTTAGTTCACGCAGGAGATTTAAAAGATTTCTGCTGTCATCTTCATTAAGTGCAGATGTGGGTTCGTCAAGTATCAATAATTTTACATTTTTGCTTAAGGCTTTGGCGATTTCTACCAGTTGCTGGCTTCCGACACGGAGATCACGTACCTTAACGGAAGGATTTACATTTAGACGCACTTTTTTTAACATTTCGGAAGCTTTGATAATTGTTTGATGCCAGTCTATAAATCTTCCATCCATTATTTCATGGCCAAAATATATGTTTTCATATACAGTCAGGTCAGGTATAAGAGCGAGTTCCTGGTTAATAATTGCAATTCCGGCTTTTTCACTATCTGATACTGAAAAGAACTTCTGGACTTTCCCTTCATAAATAATGTCTCCGGTATATGTTCCATATTTATATATACCTGATAGAATTTTCATCAGTGTGGATTTGCCTGCACCGTTTTCTCCAACCAGGCAATGAATTTCTCCTCTTTTTACCTTAAAGTTGACTCTGTCAAGGGCTTTAACACCTGGAAATGTCTTGGTAATATTTCTCATTTCCAATATGTAACCGCTCATACATTTACCTCCTTGAAATTCGGAAATGAGGGGATGCTGAGAGTATGCACCGGGATATATCAACTAGATATATCATTTAGACATATAAGTGGGATGCACCATTTAGATATACCATATATATCCAACATATATATCTACTATTTTGATATATCAATTATTAAGTTATATCCTTGGAATATATCATTGTGATATATTTTTAGGATATAACTTTAGAATATATCTTTAGGGTATATCAGCAGAAAATATCATTAGGATATATCGTAAAAAGGGGGGCAAACAGGCCACCCCTCTTATTCACAAGAAATAAACTATTTCAAGTTTTCCCATCCGGTGTAGTTGTTTTTATCGTAATAACCTGTGTCAAAAAAGACTTTCTTGAGATTGTCCCTTGTAACTACAACTACATCAGATTGTATGGAGGGAACATCTATGACATTATTATTGTATTGTGCATTTACCTCGGGTTTTTTACCGCTTAAAATGGTGTCAACCAGGTTCATTGTATCTTTAACCAGCATAGTGGGATCTTTAAATACTGTCATGCTTTGTTTCCCATCAATTAAGTACTGGATAGAGGCAGCAACACCATCTGCACCGGTGATGATCAATTCTTTTACATCTGCATCTGCTCTAAAGGTATCAGAAAGTGCACGGCAGGTATCATCATCGGGGCCCAGTACATAACATACATTCTTATTTTCCGGAGGATTAGCTGTTAAATGAGCTTCTGCAAGGGTTTTAGAGGTTTCCATGCTCCATTCGGTATCTACCTGGCTCATAATTTCAGACATTTGTTCGCGTGTGAGATCTTTGATGTTTGCATAACTTTGAGCTTTGTCTGAATTTCGTACGATAAAGGTACCGTCTGCGATTTTAGGCTGCAAAGCCTCCCATTGTCCCTGGAAGAACAAGAATGAGTTATTGTCAGTAAGGGCTCCTGAATAAAGATAGAGATTGTTTCCTTTACCTTTTGCCTGATCTACCAGATATTGACCCATTGCTCTTCCAACTGCTACGCTGTCGAAAGTTACATAGTAATCAACAGCGCTGGTATCCATAATCAACCTGTCATATGAAATAATGGTTATTCCTTCTGCTTTGGCTTTTTCTACGGCAGAAGCTGCAGCGGTTGCGTCAAAAGCGCATAGAACCAGTACTTTGATTCCTTTTTCAATCAGGGATTCAATGTTTGTTTTTTCTACAGCTGAGTTTGCCTGGCTATACATGATTTCGGCCTTATATCCTTTTTCTTTGATTATTTCTCTGAATTTGGCCTCGTCAGCAAGCCATCTGGACTCATCTTTAGTGGGAAGAACGATTCCTACATCTATTTTTCCTCCTGTAGTGGAACCAGGTGTCGCACAACCAGTAAATATGCTTGTTATCAAAGAAAAGCACAAAAATAGTACAATTACTTTTTTCATAGAAACCTCCTTGATTTATTTTTACTTTTGCCTTTGCAGGCAAAATGTTAATAAACTTGAATGGTTAGTATATACTTAAGGACCATAAATCATGGCCATGAACTGATATAGGGACTATAATTTATTTTATGTTCCTGTTTATTATCATATTTATTTTTGTTTATTAATGGTTTAATGTGATGTTTCTTTAGTTGAGGAAACTATGGCCAAATAAAAAATACAGCAATACTCAAATTTGCCGTACCTAAAGCTGAAATACTATGGCGAGCAAATGAATTACAGCGGATCCTGTAAGGTAGAACTACAGCGGAGGGATCAATTGCTGTTGAACTATTGTAGCATTTAATGTAGAATTTTTCCTTTACAATTATTATAATATACTACAAAATATTCCTATGTCAAATATTTCATGTTTTAATTTATACTTACATGATAATACATGTTAAAATATAAATATAATATGATGCTTAATACTTCAAATATGATGTCTTAATACAAATAGGATGTTTTAATAATTCAGACAGGAGGAATTTTCTTATGTCTATTCTTGTTACAGGTGGGGCAGGTTATATCGGAAGTCATACCTGTGTGGAACTGCTTGAATCCGGAGAGCATGTGGTAGTTGCCGATAATCTTTCCAACAGCAAAGAGGAATCTCTGAGAAGAGTTATGGAAATTACCGGGAAATCTCTTATATTTAAAAAAATAGATTTACTCGACCAGGACAGCCTTGAAGAAGTATTCAAAGAAAATAAAATTGAAGCAGTTATTCACTTTGCGGGTTTAAAGGCGGTGGGTGAATCGGTATCTGTTCCATTGAAGTATTATAAGAACAATATTACAGGCACAGTGGTGCTTTGTGAAGTTATGCAGAAGTATGGAGTAAAAAACCTGGTATTCAGTTCATCGGCAACTGTATACGGTGATCCGCATAAATTGCCTATTACTGAGGATTTCCCATTATCTGCCACCAACCCCTATGGACGGTCCAAGCTTATGATTGAAGAAATATTACGGGATTTATATGTTTCAGATAATGAGTGGAATATTGCAATTCTCAGGTATTTTAATCCTGTTGGAGCTCATTCCAGTGGCAGAATAGGAGAAGATCCCAATGATATTCCAAACAACCTGATGCCATACATATCCCAGGTTGCAGTTGGGAAACTGAAAGAATTAAGAATATTTGGAAATAATTATCCAACTAAAGACGGAACTGGCGTTAGAGACTATATACATGTGGTAGATCTGGCTAAAGGTCATCTGAAGGCCCTTGAAAAACTAAAAACAAAACCTGGGGTTGTTACTTATAATTTAGGAACAGGAACAGGATATAGTGTTCTTGAAATGGTTAAAGCTTTTTCAGAAGCCTGCGGCAAACAAATACCATATAGATTTGTGGACAGAAGACCGGGAGATATTGCAGCCTGCTATGCAGACCCATCCAAAGCAGAAAAGGAACTGGATTGGAAGGCTCAAAGAGATATTTATCAGATGTGTGAAGATGCATGGAGATGGCAGTCAAACAATCCTAATGGCTATGATGGATAGAGCCTAGTTTTGACTACAGACTTGACCAATGATTTGACTTTTGACCTGACGAATGAGGAGAAAAACAATGAATAAACCAGTACTAGTTATTATGGCTGCAGGTATGGGGAGCCGGTATGGAGGGCTTAAGCAAATTGACCCTGTGGGTCCCAGTGAAGAGCTTATAATAGATTATTCCATTTACGATGCATATAAGGCTGGTTTTGAAAAGGTAGCCTTTGTTATTAATAAAAATATTGAAAAAGCATTCCGGGAGACTATAGGTAAAAGAATAGAAGGAAAGCTGGAGACAGAATACATTTATCAGGATATAAATGATGTTCCCTCTGATTTCCTTGTTCCTGAGGGAAGAGTCAAACCATGGGGAACAGGCCATGCAGTATTAAGCTGCCGTAAAAAGATAAATTCGAATTTTGCTGTAATTAATGCAGATGACTATTACGGACCTTCTACTTTTAAGATGATGTACGATTATCTTAAAGAATTAAAAGACATAAAAAAGGATACTGGCTTTCAATACCAGTATGCTATGGTAGGTTTTATTATAGAGAATACCCTTTCTGAATACGGACATGTGGCAAGGGGTATCTGTTCTATAGATCAAAATGGTTATCTTAGCAGTATAGTAGAGCGTACGAAAATTAAGAAGTTTGATGATGTAGTCAAATATTATCAGGAAGGAGAAGGCTGGTTGCCTATACCTCCTGGAAGTACTGTATCTATGAATATTTGGGGCTTTACACCCAGTATTTTTAGAGAATTAGAAAATGGTTTTTCTTTATTTTTGCGAAATAATAAGGAAAAGGAAGAAAATATTCTTAAAGCAGAATATTATTTGCCTGAAGCGGTAGGAAATCTTATCGCAGAAGGCAAAGCCAGGGTGAAAGTTCTAAAGTCCCAGGAACGCTGGCATGGTATTACATATGCCGAAGATAAATTAGCTTTAAAAACTGCCATACAAGATATGATAAACAGGGGGATATACCCTGAAAGCCTTTGGTAAGAGGGACAGTCCTTTACTTTTAATATACTTTCTGGTATATTATGCTATGATGTGTTACACTAATGTTGTTTCTCAGGAATATTGGACAACAAACTCTAAACAGGTTTACAGATTGGTTTTTTATTAATAATATTGATTTAATCTATTCTATTCGGTAGAATAGAAATGAATTTTATGAAAGGGTAAGGTATTTACTAATGAGAATTGGCTAATTCGGCAAAAATTTAACCTTGTTTTTAAGTGTTAAACATTTAAAATTCAGAAAACTCATATTTTTGTGCTGGATTAGCCTATAGAATGGCTTTGTGGGGTAAGCTTTATATAAAATTTTATTTATTATTGGAATTAAATTCAATTTATTATATAGCAGTATAGCGATATAACATTATCGCAACTAATATGGCAACCTAATTAAATAAAGTAACCAATTTAATTGCCACTTAAATTACCAATTGTTTTGCAAGTACGGATAATATCTTTCCAGCACATTATCTGATGTGAGAGGAGAGATTTTTTTATGCTTATTTTAGAAGCTGGAAATGTAAAAAAATACTATGGTGACAGACTGATCATAGAATTTGATGAGCTAAAAGTATATATTGGAGATAAAATAGGTATTATAGGACAAAACGGTGCAGGGAAAACCACTCTTATGAATATATTGTCCGGAGAAGTAGAGCCGGATGAAGGTTTTGTGAGGCAGTACTGCAATATAACATATATTCGCCAGTTTTCTGATGAAATGATAAATGCTGATCAAAAGATTTTAAGTGAATTTAACTTATCACAAAAATTAAATCAGAAAGTTTATAGCGGTGGGGAAAAAACCAGGATTAAAATTGCCAATGCCTTCAGTAATGAAAATTTACTGCTGTTTGCAGATGAGCCTACTGCTAACCTGGACTATAAAGGTATAGAGCTCTTAAAGCAAAAGCTTTATAACATCGACTCCTTTTTGCTTATCAGCCATAACAGAGACCTTCTGGACTCACTGTGCAATAAAATTATTGAAGTAAGAGAGGGAAAGATTAAGATATATAACGGTAATTATTCTGCATATAAAGAGCAGCATGAATTGGAACTTAGAGGTGCTGAACAAGAGTATGAAAAGTATATTTCTGAAAAAACTAAACTGGAAAACGCTATAAAGGACAGGCAAAATAAGTCCAAATCCATGAAGAAAGCACCCCGGAGAATGGGAAACTCTGAAGCAAGGCTTCATAAAAGGGAAGCAAATGAAAAGCAGGAAAAAGTGGATAACGCGGTAAATAGCTTAAAAACCAGACTTCAAAAGCTTGAGGTAAAAGAAAAGCCCAGGGAATTACCCCAAATTAAGCTTGATTTCTCTCTGACAAATCCTCCAGAAAATAAAATTGTTATTTCTGCTGAGAAGTTAAATTTCAGTTATGGAGAGAAGGTAATATTTAATAATGCAAAATTCCAGATTTATAAGGGTTCGAAAACTGCGCTTTGGGGCGAAAATGGAACAGGAAAGACTACATTGTTGAATCTGATTTACAAGAGATTTTGTGAAGATACACATAAGGACATATATATTGTGCCTAAAGCAAGAATAGGTTATTTTCATCAGAACTTTGAAAATCTGGTTTATAATAAATCTGTACTGGAAAATGTAATGATGGATAGTGTTCAGAATCAGACTGTGGCAAGGACTATATTAGCCAGGCTGCTTATTTCGGGAGATGATGTATACAAGAAGGTTGGAGTATTAAGTGGCGGAGAGAAGATAAAGGTATCCTTTGCTAAACTCTTTGTATCTGCCGCAAATGTTATATTGCTGGATGAACCAACAAATTATCTTGATATGAAATCCATCGAAGCTCTTGAAAATGTGTTGGGCAGCTATGAAGGGACGGTTCTTTTTGTTTCTCATGATATTTCCTTTGTAAATGCTGTAGCTGACAGACTGTTTGTTATTGAAAATGGAACAATAGGACAATTTGAGGGAACTCTTGAAGAATATATGGACAGAAGAAACAAGATGCAGACAACGGATAGAACACCAGTTATTGATGAAACTGAGCGTATAGCTTTGCAAATGAGAATAGCTGAGATTGTGGATAAACTATCAAGAGGTGATGGGGATAAAGAAGCTCTGGAGGCAGAATACAAGCGGCTAATAGCACATCTTAAGTGATTTTTTTGTAACTAAGTTTTAGAAGAAGCATTTTACCTTTTGTACTATTAATATATTTAAGCAGGTTATACTATTGAGGTAGACTGTTCCTTAGAATAATTAGCTGTTAACTTTCAGGAAGTGATGAGGATTCTGTATCCTATTTGCGTTATAATATGAATATCTCATCATACAGTGTGATTTTTAATCACTTTTGATGATATATTTTTTGGTGGTATATATGAAACTCAATATACGATATCATTATAAAGAAGCAAAGACAATTTTATCCCGGTATAATGGAATGAATATATTTCGGGGCTGTACCCACGGATGCATTTATTGTGACAGTAGAAGCAAATGCTATAACATGGACCATGACTTTGAAGATATTGAGGTTAAAATAAATGCTCCAGAACTATTAGAAGAAGCCCTCCGGAAAAAAAGAAAAAAGTGCATGATAGGAACCGGAGCAATGTGCGACCCTTATATGCATATTGAAACTGTGCTGAATTATACGCGTAAATGTTTGGAGATTATAGAAAGGTACGGTTTTGGTCTTAGCATTCTGACAAAGTCAAACCGCATTTTGCGTGACTTAGATATCCTTAAAAGTATAAACCTGAAATCAAAATGTGTAGTTCAAATGACTCTTACGACTTATGATGAAAGTCTCTGTAAAATTATTGAGCCTGCTGTCTGCACCACCAAAGAACGCTATGAAGTGCTAAAAATTATGGGTGATAACAGGATTCCAACAGTTGTATGGCTGGTCCAATTCTGCCGTTTATAAATGACACGGAAGAGAATTTAAGGGGTATTCTGGATTATTGTATTAAAGCAAATGTATACGGTATTATTTGTTTTGGTATGGGCTTAACCTTACGGGAAGGTAACAGAGAATATTTTTATTCAAAGCTTGATCAGCATTTTCCAGGACTTAAACAAAAATATCAGAAGAAATATGGATACAGTTATCAGGTGATAAGTGATAACAACCAAAGTCTAATGAGAATTTTTTATAGTGAGTGCAAAAAGCATGGCATTATCAGTAATAACGACGAAATATTCAAGTACCTGCATACTTTTGAAGATAAGCAGCAAATAGAACAAATAAGTTTGTTTTGAAAATATTTTATTTTTTTAAACATTTCTACATCTTCAATCGTATTAAAAGTGAAAGGGGGAAGTTAATTGCAAAGTTCTTTATTACGTACGAATGAAGAGCTGGTTCAGCTATATAATCGCCATGTGGATACTGTCTATCGTGTTTGTTTTATGTATATGAAAAATAAGGCAGATACCGAGGATATGGTTCAGAACACATTTATTCGGCTTATGAAGGATAAGACAACTTTTGAAAGTGTAGAGCATGAGAAGGCATGGCTTATCAGAACTGCTACAAATTTATGTAAAGATCACTTCAAACACTGGTGGTCAAAAACAGTGCATATTAATCAGGCAGAAGAAATAGCGGTTGAGCAGCCTTTTGATATCGACAGTAACCTAAGAAAGGTAATGGAACTTCCCTCTAAATACAAGACTGTCATATATTTATATTACTATGAAGGTTATTCCACTGAAGAAATAGCAAGTATTTTGAAAAAAAATCCATCCACAATTAGAGGCTATCTGCACAGAGGTAGAAAGCTTTTGAAGATGGAAATGGAAGGTGATCTTGAGTGAAAAGAGAGGACTTAAAGAATTCTTTTAATAAAATTAAGCCAAGTGAATCCGCTAAAAAGAGAATGCTGGATAATGTTTTAACAAACATTGACAGAAAAGAGGGAATCTTTATGACATTGTTTAATTTTAAAAAAGCCATCCCCGCTTTTGCTATAATAGTTGTTATCGCGGGAAGCATTCTGGTCTACAACGTGATGGAGGGAAAATATAACAGCGATATATCTCCGGAAAACATTATTACTAATGATGCCAGCTTGGGAAGAGAAGACTTTGCAGCTCCGATTGTAAATCAGTTTCAGATAGATGGCAAGCATTATATATTATTATCTGAGGAATTAAGAGCGGATTATGGTTTGCCCGCTGTAATAAGTGAAGGTGATATTGGTGAAAAGATTACCGATATCACAACGAGTCCTGACAAAAGCCTTATAGGAAGTGAAGTATTTAACTATATACCAGCAGGAGGAGAAGCAGTTGTAGCTGTAAAAAAGGATGGTGAATATCAGCTTTACAGGTTTTTTACCTTTGAAAGTTATAACAACAATCAGGATGAAGATTCAATTGAATATTTGAAACTGTATGGTATTAACAAAGCAGATGATATTCTAAAAGTTCAGTTCATAGGCCATTCGGAACAGAGCAAGCTGGAAGGAAGGATTGATATCATAAATGAAATAACTGAAAGAGATGAGATCGCAGGGTTTTACGATTTTTACTCCCCATTGAAGAACTCCAGTGATAAATATTTTGAGAGGCTGTTTAATTTCAGAAATACAGTTAACGGTAACAGAAATGTTAAAATCGATATAGCACCAGATATTGCACCAGATATAGCACCGGATATTGCGCCTGATAAGGTACAGGATATAGCACCGAGAGTAGCACCGAAAATAGATCCGTCTTCTGTTGCAGAAGACTTGCCGTTAAGAAGAGAGTCCGGGGATAGTGCCAGCGTAGTTTCAGGTGATACTCCAATAACAAACGATAACAGAGTATCGTCCGGTTCACCAAATGGTTTAGTGGATATGGGCAATGCCGGTTCAGGAACGGTAGAATCCAGCAGGGGTTCTATAGGTGAAGCATTGACAAATGTTATAACCATAAGAATATATAATCGCTATGGCATATATTACGATTCACCATACTATATAAACTTAGGCTTTATCAGCAGATATGAAGTAAGTGAAGAATTTGCAGCTTTTTTGAGTAAGTATGAATAAAGGAGAGGGGACAGTCCTGCACAATGTATCATGCTGACTCTATCAAAGTTTAGCAAGTAATTCTGTGGGCAAAATTCAATAAAGCAGGAATGTCCCCATATTAAATTTATTCATATCTTGTAAACATCAGATTATCAATATAAAAATCATCACCTGTACCTTTTGTAGAGCCGCTTTGGAATCTCACACGGTCTATGGTGGAAAAAGTACGCCACTTTCCTGCTGTACCAATCAGTACATCATTAATATATATTTTGGCACTGGTTGTATCCTGAGCTTCAATGCGTATTTTACTCCAGGTGTTAAAACCAATTGTACCAGGACCTCCTATTACATTCCATGCACCGTTGTAATATTTAACACTCCCATCGCTGAATATACCTATGTGGAATACATTATTTGTATTTTCATTTCCACCGCTGCTTAAACAGATTACATTCCCATTAGGAGCTGCGACAGGATATATATTAAATTCAAGCTCTTTATAACTGCTCGCTTCAGTTGTTCTTACTACATTTGTAAGTACTGAAGCAGAGTTATCATATATCCTGAGAGATTTGGTACCTTCATAAGCCTGGGCGTTGCTTACCACACCGCTTGCCCCTACTACAGAATAGCCCATGGGAACCTGACCCACCGTGTCATATTCAAATGTATCTAGTGAATAAAGTTCAATTTCATTCAGCACAGGCCAGCCCTGTGATTGTGTTACAACTACTTTTACATGTTTTGCAGGAATTGGAGTTGTAAAATTGGTATACTTTACTTCATCCTGACTTTCATTTACATAGCTCTTGACCGGATCGCCCCAGTTAACGCCATCAGTTGAAAAGTATATATCCGCACTTTCTTTATAGCTTGACCCTGCGTAACTGGGTTTGAGACATATTCCAAGGGTTGTGATATCATAAACTCTGTCCAGGTTTATGATATAATGGCTTGGCACCGTGGAATTACCCTTGAAAGCAGCGTTAAAGTAACTAACGCTTCCATCGAAGGCACCGGATACGCGTACACCGGGATAATCAGGACTGGTCCAGGTCATATCAGTGTTAACCGTTATCTGGCCCGCATTATATTTAGACAGGAGATTAATTTTCTGGCCTTTTCTGGCTCGCGGTTCCCAATCAGATAATTTAGTATATGTTCCTGCTATAATCTGATTGTGAGTATCATAATATACAGTCAGTACTCTGTTGTCATTGGTAAGCACACTGCCGGGGTAGCCCATGTCATATACACTGGAGCCGCTGGAAGCGTAAATCAGTCTTGTAGGAGTATAGTTCCAGCCTTTTTCAGGATAATAGAGTTTACCTTCTACAGCTCTGTCCCCACCGGATGCTCCTGGTCTGCACCATGTTGTGAAAAGCCTTGTATCATCTATCTTATAGAAATCAGGTGCATGCATTGTAGTACTCGTAACAGTATATAAGGACCAGGTGGCTCCATTATCTGTAGATCTGTAAATGTTGCCGGATGGTCTTACGATGCAATATACTATATTGTTTCCAACATAGGCCAGACCAGCTTCGTTATTATCATAAGCTACTGTTGTTTCCGAGCCCCATGTGGCACCACCATCTGAACTTTTTGATATGGTTACTCTTGTTCTGCCATCAGGATCAGGTCCATAAGTAGCAAGCATTAACTCCCCGTTTCCAACTTCTATTGCAGGTCCACAAATAGCATTATATCCATCCTTGTTAGTAGTAGGAACCATCACAGGTGTGCTCCATGTTACACCTCCATCGCTACTTTTGCAAAAGTAGGCACCTTTTACTTTGACTGCATCGACATACCTGTATAAAAAGAAAGTCAATGCGAGATCTCCATTACTTAACATATTAATATGATTACCCCTTACATCAAAACCCTGGGCTCTCTGGTCTAATATAGTTACAGGTGTACTCCAGGTAGCTCCATTATCTGTACTTTTAATAAGCCTTACTACACCCTCTATATCTCCACCATGAGTAGGGCTCCAATAGTAGGAAACATACAGATCTCCATTTGATGATTTAGTTATGCTGGGGAAGAATGGCTTGTTTGTTCCGTTGCTACTTACAAGCAGTACATCATAGGTTTCCGGATTTGATAGGCTTGCGTTTACCATCGGCATAGGAATACAGATTGTCAATAATACAAATACAAGCACAAATACCATAGTCTTCTTCAACATTCTTATCATCTCCTCTCACTTTTTTAATTTTATTTTTATTCAAGAATTTAATTTTGTTTTTTACTTAAAAATGCGTATATTTAGAATGTTAATGCGTGTGTTCAGCAAATTACATTAGTGTTGCAGTAGTAACGAAAGTTGCAAAATAGAGATGTAGATAAAGATACAGATAAAGTCAAAAGTATGTGTGCATGAAAGTTAAAATAAAAATGTAGACTAAAGGATATATACAAAGGTGCAGATAAAGATGCGGACTAAAACATGTGTTCAAAAAGGAGCAAATTAAAATGCAGACTAAAGCTGTATATAATGATACCAGAAATTAAGACAGACAAAACGGCCAAAATAAGTTAGAATGGAACTATGGAAAAGAGAAGAAATTTTACACCGGAAGAAAAAGCAAAAATAGTGATTGAGGTCTTAAGGGAAGAA
>DULL01000048.1 GCA_012840395.1 Clostridiaceae bacterium
CCATTTTGAATATTGGCAAAAGGACTTGGGCTTCCCAGTTCCTTAAGTCAGTGAGGGATGCTTAAAGTAGCAGGTAAACAGGAGATTACTTTTATTTTTAAAACCCATAGTATCTTGACGCTATCATGAAATAATAAATATTTGCGAAGTATTGGATGATAATATAAAATATAGAAAGATAATATGAAAAATTAGTAATTTTTGATGGAGGTAGATTGAATTGTTTCTTCATATAGGTGGAGATGTTGTAATTCCAAGTAAAAGCATTATTGCTATGTTTGATATAGATACAACAACAATTTCAAAAGATACAAAGGAATTTTTAAAAATTTCTGAAGAAGAAGGATTTGTTGAAGCTATTTCTGATGGAGATTTACCAAAAACATTTATTATTACAGAAACTGATAAAAAAAGTAAAATATATTTGTCACCAATATCTTCTGTAACACTATATAAGAGAGCAGGATATATAAGCAAACTTGAAAAGGAATATAAAAAAGAAAAAAATAGTAAAATTAGTGACTTCACTCTTATTGAGTAAAAAGCCGACTATTAGATTACTGGAGGAAGAAAAATATTTATGCACGAAAATGTTAAGAGTTATGATGAAAATCAGATATTAGTACTGGAAGGTCTTGAGGCAGTGAGAAAGAGACCGGGTATGTATATTGGTACTACATCATCCCGTGGTCTTCATCATCTTGTATATGAAATAGTAGCTAACAGTATTGATGAAGCATTGGCTGGAAGATGTAATTATATAGAAATTAAAGTCAATAAAGACAATTCAATAACAGTTTCTGATAACGGGGGAGGAATACCTGTTGGATTACACCCTAAAATGGGTATTCCTACAGTAGAAGTAGTTCATACTGTATTACATGCCGGAGGAAAGTTCAATAAGGGAGCCTATAATGTTTCAGGAGGATTACATGGAGTCGGTGCTTCAGTAGTTAACGCTTTATCTGAATTTCTTGAAGTAAAGGTATACAGAGATGGCAATATCTATAAGCAAAGATATGAGAGAGGTAAAACCGTAACTCCCCTTGAGGTAATAGGTAAAACTGACAAGACAGGAACAGTCACTACCTTTAAGCCTGATCCGGAAATTTTTGAAGAAGTGGAATTTGACTTTGAGACTATGTTGTATAGATACAGGGAAATGGCTTTTTTAAATAAGGGAGTACGAATAAAATTAATTGATGACCGCGGAGTTGAACCTATTGTTAAAGATCTCAAGTATGACGGGGGAATAGTATCCTTTGTTGAATATATAAATAAAAGTAAAGAAGTTCTTCATAGACCTCCTATATATATTGACGGATCAAAAGATGGTTCCTATGTTGAAATTGCAATGCAGTATAATGATTCTTATGCTGAAAATATATATAGTTACGCGAATAATATTGCAACTACAGAAGGCGGAACCCATATGACAGGCTTTAAATCTGCTATTACAAAGGTTTTTAATGACTATGCGAAAAAATATAACTATATAAAAGAGAATGATAAAAATTTAATGGGTGAAGATGTACGTGAAGGGCTAACTGCAATTATCAGTGTAAAACTTCAAGAACCACAGTTTGAGGGACAGACCAAGACAAAGCTTGGAAATAGTGAAATAAGAAGTCTTGTTGAGAGCATAGTAACTGAAAAGCTTTCAGCTTTTCTTGAGGAAAATCCTTCAGTTTCAAAAATAATATTAGAAAAATGTCTTACTGCTTCACGTGCAAGAGAAGCAGCCAGAAAAGCAAGAGAATTAACAAGAAGAAAAAGTGTATTTGAATCTAATTCTTTACCTGGAAAGCTTTCTGATTGTACTGAAAAGGATCCTGCCCTTTGTGAAATATTTATTGTTGAGGGAGATTCGGCAGGAGGTTCTGCAAAACAAGGAAGAGACAGAACAATTCAGGCTGTGCTGCCTCTCTGGGGTAAAATGTTGAATGTAGAAAAAGCAAGGATTGATAAAGTTTTTAGTAATGAAAAGCTTATGCCTGTTATAACTGCTTTAGGTGCTGGAATTGGAGATGATTTTGATATATCAAAATTAAGATATCATAAAGTTATTATTATGGCAGATGCAGACGTAGACGGTTCACATATTCGAACGCTTTTGCTGACTTTCTTCTACCGGTATATGAGGCCTCTTGTGGAGGCTGGGCATGTATATATCGCCAGGCCACCTTTATTTAAAGTATCAAAGGGTAAAGAGGAATATTATGCTTATAGTGAGAAAGAAGTTGAAAAGATTGTTAAGGAAAAGAACTGGAAAAAAGATGAATATAATTTACAAAGATTTAAAGGTTTAGGAGAAATGAATCCTGAACAACTTTGGGAGACCACTATGAACCCAAAAACAAGATCTATGCTCAGAGTTGAATTAAATGATGCTGTAGATGCAGATGAAACTTTCTCTATACTTATGGGTGATAAAGTGGAACCAAGAAGGGAATTTATACAGGAGAATGCAAAATATGTAACAAATCTGGACATATAAGATGATAATAGTAAATTGAGGTGATTATTACACAAAGTTAATAAAAGTATATAAAATAGTTTTTAGCCTTGTTTTTTTTTAAAATATTAACTCTTGCTTGTGTGGGTACTTAACATATGAAGTTTTAAATTTTTCCTAATAATAAAAGAATTCCAAATAATATAAATATTAATCCTGATATGTTTTGAATATAAGTTTGTGGTATATATTTATTTAGTAATGAGCCTGCTAAAACACCGATTAAAGACGATAGTACCAGTGCGCAGGATGATGCTATAAAAGTACACCATATTGATTTTGATTTAGAAGCAAGCAGCATAATTGATAGTTGTGTTTTATCTCCTAATTCTGCCAATAAAACCAGTATAAATGTTAATATAATTGTTTTCCACATATGCAAAAATAACCGCCAATTCAAAATTTATTATGATATTGTATGGTAAATTATATTCTTTCTATTGATAAATATTCTTTTTGTATAGCAAAGAAATGTTTCATGTGAAACATATTTAATAATTTTTAATAAGAAAGAGGTAGAAGGACACTCCGTAACGAAAAAGAAATTCTTTTTGCCCGGAAAGGAATGTCCCTCTACCTTTTATTTAATAATGCATATTCCTTTAAAAATTTGCTCAAAGAAAAATTAACTAAAATAAAAAAACAGGAATTTGAAGTGTTTTTTTATATATTTATATGTTAGAATATAAAAGACAATTTAAGAAGTGAAATTGTTATTGTAAAATTACTAATTTTTTAATTCTTTCTGATTTTTTTAGTTAATTATTTTCAAAAAATAGATTAAAAATTTACTCTAAGTTTTTTCAAAAAAATATATACAAATGGGGGCGATAGTTATTGAATTTATTGCTAGACAAGTTTAAAGAAGTATCATTTTCGGTGCTGCCTATTAGTATACTGGTAATTATCTTAAGATTTACACTTGTTCCTCTAGAAGCAGATATGTTTGCAAGATTTATTATAGGAAGTGTATTAGTAATAATAGGATTAGGTATTTTTCTTTTTGGTGTAGATATAGGAATTATCTCAATAGGAAACACAATGGGAGAAACTGCAGCAAAAAGCAACAGAATTTCTATTGTTGCGTTTCTTGGATTTTTTCTGGGCTTCTTAGTAACTGTTGCTGAGCCTGACTTACAGATATTAGCAAATCAAGTAAATGAAGCTTCTGGTAATAAAATATCTTCTTTATTAATACTGATTGTAGTTGCTATTGGTGTAGGAATTATGCTTGCATTAGGATTACTGAGAATATTATATGAAAAACCACTTAATATATCTTTCACTTTATTCTATCTTATAATATTTTTACTTGGTTTCTTTGTGTCAGAAGAGTTTTTGGCTATATCTGTAGATGCTTCCGGTGCGACTACCGGTGCTATGACCACGCCATTTATATTAGCGCTGGGTTTGGGTGTATCTCAGTTAAAAGGTGGAAAAACTTCTGAAGAAGACAGTTTTGGTTTGGTAGGTATGTCTTCTGTTGGACCAATTTTAGCCATAATGATAATGAGCATTTTAGCAGGTGCTACAAATATACAAGGAGAAGCTGAAATATTTACACCCCATACTGGTATAATTGGACCTTATTTGTCTGAGTTTCCCATAATTATGAAGGAAATATTGCTTACATTATCGCCAGTAACTTTATTATTTTTAATATTTAATAAATTTAAGTTTAAGCTTAATACTAAAAATAGAAATAAAATTTTAAAAGGTCTATTATATAGTTACATTGGACTTGTACTCTTTTTAGTTGGCGTTAATGCGGGTTTTATGGAAGTTGGAAGAATAGTAGGAGCTGGTATTGCCTCCTTGGAACAAAAATGGGCTCTTCCTTTTATCGGATTTTTATTGGGAATGATGGTGGTTCTTGCAGAACCTGCTGTATATGTATTAACTGAACAAGTTGAAGAGGTTACCGCAGGCCATATACCTAGAAAAATTATATTAGCAGCGCTGTCAGTGGGAATTGCTTTTGCAGTATCTATGTCTATGTTAAGGATAATGATACCTGAATTGAAGCTTTGGCACTTTTTATTGCCAGGATTTGCAATTGCTGCTTTTTTAAGCTATAAAGTACCGCCCATTTTTGTTGGAATAGCATATGATGCGGGCGGAGTTGCATCTGGACCTATGACAGCCACATTTGTGCTTGCATTTGCCCAGGGAGCTGCGCAAGAAATTGAAACAGCTAATGTTTTGGTAGACGGATTTGGTGTGATTGCTATGGTTGCCATGATGCCGTTGGTTACTTTACAAGTACTTGGGCTACTCTATAAATTGAAGGCTAAAAAGGAGGATGTTGATATAAATGCAGTCGTCGAACAATAATGACTACTTACTATTTTGTGTAATAGTCAATTATGGAAAAGGTAGTAAAATTCTAAAATTTTCCAGACAACTGGGAGTAACAGGAGGTACATTATTTCTTGGTAAAGGAACTGTAAAAAGTAGTTTGCTTGATATTTTAGGTATTAATGAAATTAGGAAAGAAATTCTTATAATGGCTATAAAGGAAGAAATGGATGGATATCTACATAAAGAGTTAACCAGAGCCTTTAATCTGGATAAACCTAACCATGGGATTGCTTTTTCTATGCCAATAAGAAAAATATATGGAAGTCATAAGGCTGAAAATGTAGATAAACATAATGTTGGAGGAAGTGAAAATATGGATACGACTAAGTATGAAGCAATATTTACTATTGTTGACAAAGGATTAGCTGATAATGTTGTTGAGGCTGCTACCAGCGTAGGCTCTACTGGTGGTACAGTTATTCATGGAAGAGGTGCAGGTGCTCACGAAAAAGCCAAACTCTTTAATATAGAAATTGAACCGGAAAAAGATATAGTATTAATACTATCAGAGGCTGAAAAAACGGATATTATAATAAATGCAATAAGAGAAAAATTAAATATAGATAAACCAGGTGCTGGTATATTATTTGTAATGGATGTTAATAGAGCAACTGGCATATTCAAGGGATAAAAGCTTATAAAATACTCTTCAACAAATGTTTCACGTGAAACATTTGTTGAAGAGTATTAAGAATATTATGTAATATTTAGTATTTTTGTGCTATAATGTGCATAAGATAAATTTAATTTTACTTATGTTTTTTATTTTTTTGTTATATAACCAGAAATTAGTTAGGGAGTGGGGTCATGGCTAAGGTAATAGCAGTAGCAAATCAAAAGGGTGGTGTTGGAAAAACAACTACCGCTGTTAATTTAAGCTCTTGTCTTGCATACAAGGGTAAGAAAGTGCTGTTATTAGACATAGACCCACAAGGAAATAGTACCAGTGGATTAGGTATTGATAAAAACAGCATAAAAAAGTCTATATATGATGTATTGATAAATGATGAAAATATAGAGAACATAATAATTGATACTAAAATAGATAATCTAAAAATTTGTCCTTCCAATATTCAGCTTGCCGGAGCGGAAGTAGAATTAGTGACTGTTATCTCAAGAGAGACAAGAATGAAAATGGCTTTATCCGATATAAGAAAAAAATTTGATTTTATAATTATTGATTGTCCACCTTCTTTAGGGCTTTTAACAATTAATTCTCTTACTGCTTCAGATACTATTTTAGTTCCTATACAATGTGAATATTATGCGCTTGAGGGATTAAGCCAGCTTATGAACACTGTTAAATTGGTTCAAAAACATCTCAATCCTCAATTAGATGTAGAAGGAGTCGTACTTACAATGTTTGATGCCCGGACAAACCTGTCAATCCAAGTTGTTGAAGAAGTAAAGAAATATTTTAAAAACAAAGTATACAGGACTATTATCCCAAGAAATGTAAGACTAAGTGAGGCTCCAAGTTATGGTCTACCTATTATTTTATATGACAGCAAATCAAAAGGAGCTGAAGCATATCTTGACCTGGCGCAGGAAGTAATAGAATCATCAGAGGAGGATTTATAAATGGCTAAAAGAGCACTTGGAAAAGGTCTAGGGGCATTGATTCCGCAAAATAATGAAGCATCTAACGGTATTATAGAATTAAAGCTGGCTGATATAGAACCAAATATGGATCAGCCCAGAAAAGCCTTTGATGATGAAAAACTATTAAAATTGGCGGATTCTATAAAAGAGCATGGTGTTGTGCAACCTATAATTGTAAAAAAAGATGGCAATGTATACCGGATTGTTGCTGGAGAAAGAAGATGGAGAGCAGCAAGAATAGCAAAAATTGAAACCATTCCGGCAATAGTGAAAGATTTAACTGAAAAACAGCTAATGGAGATTGCCTTAATTGAAAATCTACAAAGGGAAGACTTAAATCCCATAGAAGAAGCAGAAGCATATGAGAAATTAATAAAAGAGCACAACATGACCCAGGAAGAAATATCAAGACTTGTAGGAAAAAGTAGGCCGGCAATTGCCAACTCATTAAGATTATTAAATCTTAATGAAAAAATCAAAGAAACTCTTATAAAAGGGGATATTACAGAAGGACATGCCAGGGCTTTGTTATCTTTAGACAATCAACAAAGTCAATTAAAGGTCTTGGATGAAATTATTAAAAACAAACTAAGTGTCAGAGACACAGAGAAATTAGTAAAAAAGCTAAGTTCCGTCAAAACTTCGCCAAGGAAAAGTAAACAGCTTAGTCCTGAATTTGAAAGGATAGAAGAAAATTTAAGAAATATACTCGGAACAAAAGTTAAGCTATTTCATCAGGCTAAGAAAGGAAAAATAATGATTGAATATTATTCAAATGAAGAATTAGACAGAATTGTAGATTTATTGAATTCACTCCCAAAAAAGACGACCCTCTAAAATGAGTTATAACGGTTTATTTTAATACAAGCAATACAATATGTATATATAAAGTAAAAATGGCTCCTAATCGAAAATAAAAGCTTTAAATTGCAACAGTAATTTTTTGTTTCACGTGAAACAAAAATCAATCTTGGGGAGAATAATCATGGTAGGAATTGAAGGACTATTTAATTTACCATCAGAGTTAATAGCAGTTTTAACCATACTGAATTTAATTTTTATAATTCTAATATTCTTTTACGCGTTGCATTGCAGTTCTAAAATAAAAAGGTTAAGAAATAAATATAATAAACTTGTTTATGGTGTAAGCGAGGGAAATATTGAAGATATATTAATAGAATGTATTGATAGAATGAATAAGGTTGAAATGAGAAACAGGGAATTAGAAATCAAATTAAATAATATGGAGCACAGCATTATTAGCTGCATACAAAAAGTAGGGATAGTACGGTTTAATGCCTTTGAAGATACGGGAAGTGATCTGAGTTATTCAATTGCATTACTTAATGAAAACGACGATGGAGTGGTTATTAGTAGTATATATTCAAGAGAAAGCTCGTATACCTATGCAAAACCGGTTATATCCGGTAATTCGAAATATCCTTTATCTGCAGAAGAGATAAAGGCGATTGATATTGCAAAGAAAAACGGTAGATCATTTTTTCATGCTTAAAAATTATAGTTGTGTATAAGAATAAGGAAATTTTTCTGCATCAAAAACTTAATATTAAAATATTAGAAATTAAAATTAATATATATTTACTTATTTATATAGACGATTTGATATAAATTCTATTAAATTTAGATAATTTTTAAAGGAGCAAGCTGGATATGGATGAAGTTGATGTTAGAATATTAAAAATATTAATAAATAACGGAAGACAGACAGTGTCAGAAATTAGCAGTCAGGTAAATTTGTCTATTCCAGCTGTCAGCGAAAGGATAAGAAAGCTTGAAAAATCAGGTATTATAGATAAATATATTGCGGTCTTAAACCCAAAGAAATTAAAAAAAGACATCACCGCAGTAATGTTTGTAGGCATTGAAAGAGTCAAACCAGTTACCGAGTTTTTAAATTTGGTAAATAACACTGATGACATCCTTGAATGTCATTATATTGCAGGTGATTATGATTATTTATTGAAAATTACTACAGAGAATACATCTACATTAGAAAAAATTTTAAATAGTATTAAATCTGTTAAAGGGGTACAAAAAACAAAGACTGTATTTGTTCTTTCCACTACAAAAGATAATAAATCGGTTAACCCATAAAACTTACCTCTATTAAACAAAAAAAATTTAAGTTACGAATTAAATTTTATCAGTCATAAAATAAAAAATTAGCCAAAAGATATCAATAGTTAAGATTTTTTTAATTATTAGTCAAAGGATTTACTTATTTTCCCACTCTCTTCTATAATTAAATTGTTCATAAGTATTCTCAAATAATAAAATTTCTTAAACAATTAAAGTCTTATTAATATTTCCTGTGAAAAAAGGAGGCTTATTTTGCTATGAAATTAAAAGGCTTAACAATTGGTATACCAAAGGAGATTATGAAAGGTGAAAGACGTGTTTCAGCAACTCCTGAGACTACTGCCAAAATGATAAAAGAAGGAGCTGTAGTGCTAGTGGAAAAAGGAGCAGGAGAAGGCTCATTTTTCCATGACGAAGAGTATACTGCTAAAGGCTGTAAAATTATCGAAGATGTTTCTGAGTTGTACAGTAAATCTGATGTTATTCTTAAAGTCAAGGAACCCATATTTAATAGCCAAAAGGGATTACATGAAGCGGATATGATGAAAAAAGGACAATTACTGATTACTTTTCTTCACCCCGCTTCACCAGGCAACCACGATATGGTTAGAAAACTTGCTGATAACGGCCTGATTTCACTGACACTTGACGGTATTCCCAGAATTTCCCGTGCGCAATCAATGGATGCTCTTACATCAATGAGTACTGTTGCCGGCTATAAGAGTGTAATTATGGCAGCAGATAAATTACCTATATTTATGCCAATGATAGGTACAGCAATTGGAATGATAATGCCGGCATCTGTTTTAGTAGTTGGCACGGGGGTAGCCGGTCTTCAGGCAATAGCAACTGCCAAAAGATTAGGAGCTGTGGTTTATGCTGTTGATATACGTCCTGATGCTTGTGAACAAGCAAGAAGCCTGGGTGCAAAAGTAATAGAAACAGGAATACCTGAAAAAGAAGCAATAGGGACAGGAGGATATGCGAAACACCTAACAGATAAATGGCTGTTTAAAGAGAGGGAAGTACTTAAAGAAGTAGTGCCAAAGGTGGATATTATTATACTATCAGCTCTGGTTCCAGGAAGAGTTGCTCCAGTTTTGATAATGGAAGATATGGTCAAATGTATGAAAAAAGGTTCTGTAATAGTGGATATAGCTATTGATCAGGGAGGAAATTGTGAGATTACAAGCCCTGGAGAAGTAATAGAGAAATATGGGATTACCATTGATGGAACAAAAAATATACCTGGAATGCTTCCAACAAGCTCTACATGGATGTTTGCAAATAATATATATAATTTCTTAACTTATGTTGTTTCTGATGGAAGGATAAATATTAACAAAAATGATGAAATAATATCATCAACTCTGGTAACTTATGAAAACAAAATAGTTCACGCAGGCGCTCTGGAATCCATTAATCAAGGAGGATAATAAATAAATATGAAATTGTTAATTTTATTTATCATATTTATATTAACTACAATAATCGGATATAAAGTGGTAGGAGAGGTACCAAGCCTATTACATACTCCTTTAATGTCTGGAATGAATGCTTTATCAGGAATTACAGTTCTTGGGACACTAACAGTTACTGCTGCAGCTGTTGGTACTGGTAATAAAATATTAGGAGTTATATCAATAGCTTTTGCAATGGCAAATGTGGTAGGAGGATTTTTGGTTACCCATAGAATGTTAAGAATGTTTAAAAGCAAGCAGGAGGGCGAATTTTAATGAATATCTCATTATATGAAGTGATGTCAATAATCTGCATTGCAGGCATGATACTGGGAATTCATTGGATGAATTCACCGAAAACTGCAATTAGAGGAAACCTCCTGGGTGCTATATCTTTATTGACTGCAGTAATGCTAACATTAGCTGTTAATGGAATTTTCAGCCATGGAGTCCTGTGGGCCGGATTGATTATAGGGAGTATTATTGGTTATTACATGGCTGTAAAGGTAACCATGTTAAAAATGCCTCAAATGATAGCTGTTCTCAATGGATTTGGAGGCGGAGCTTCTGCGCTGGTTTCTATAATAATTATAGCAAGTAGTGAAGGTAATTCTGATTTATTTAGCTTAAGTACTGCTTTTTTAGCCTTGTTTGTTGGTTCTATCACTTTTAGCGGAAGCATGATAGCAGCAGCAAAGCTGGATCAAAAACTGCCCCAGCGCCCCATGGTTTTAAAAGGCCATTTCATTATAACAATGGCTGTGCTCTTGATGATAATAATTGCATCTGTATTTGGGATAATGATGAATACCGCTAATAATGTTTTTATCATACTGATAACACTGTTACTCTCATTTATCCTTGGAATTGTTTTTACCATCAGGGTTGGTGGTGCTGACATGCCCATAACCATATCACTTCTGAATTCTCTTTCAGGAGTTGCGGGAGCTATAGCAGGTTTTGCCATTTATGACGCCTTACTTATTGCAGTTGGTGGAATCGTTGGTGCTGCAGGATTAATACTAACTCAGGTTATGTGCAGGGGCATGAACCGCAGTTTGGTTCAGGTGCTGGCAGGAAAAACATCAATTCAAAATAAATTAAGCAATGAGCTTTGTTGTAAAGATATAAGAAATGAAGAAGAAATTAATGAGAAAAATGTACAACATGAATATAAGAATAATAATGAAAAATTTGAAGAAGACGAAAATGATGATATTAAGATAAGCAGAATAATCAACGGGGCAAATAAGGTTATAATCGTGCCAGGCTATGGAATGGCACTTTCTCAGGCACAATATGAAGTAAAAAATATGTATGACAGCCTTGTTGCAATGGGAAAAGAAGTTAAATTTGCAATTCATCCTGTTGCCGGAAGAATGCCGGGCCATATGAATGTACTACTTGCAGAAGTTGATATTCCCTACGATAAATTATACGAACTGGAAGCTATTAATGGCGAATTCAGCAGCACAGATCTGGTTATTGTAATCGGAGCGAATGATGTAATTAATCCGGCTGCCAATACCGCAAAAGATACTCCAATTTATGGAATGCCAATATTATCAGTAGATCAGGCAAAACATATAATAATATTTAACCGGGATACTAAACCGGGATATTCTGGAGTGCCAAATTCACTATATAATATTCCTGAAGTGATACTTAAACTAGGTGATGCCAAAGAGACAGTGAGAGAGTTGTTGCAGCAGTTAAACAGTTTGAAAGTATAATGACTGGAAGCTCAACAACGTTCAGATAATCAAAACTATTTACTTTTATTGATTAATGTGGCATTTTTACCCGGGTAATACCCGGGTAAAATACCATTGACAAAACATAAGTTTCAGTATAAAATATAAAACGTTACTGAGTTCCGGCGAAAAAGCCATACGGAGAGATGGTCGAGTTGGTTTAAGGCACCGGTCTTGAAAACCGGCGTAGGTGCAAGCCTACCGTGAGTTCGAATCTCACTCTCTCCGCCATTTAACTTAATATTTATATTTGAATTTATGTGGAGAAGTACCCAAGCAGGTCGAAGGGGACGGTTTGCTAAACCGTTAGTAGGGGCAACCCTAGCCAGGGTTCGAATCCCTGCTTCTCCGCCACAATTTGTCTGAAAACCCTGATGAAATTAGGGTTTTCAGCGTTTTTTGAAGCATAGGGACGGTTCTTCTGCTTCCATTAGAAGGAAGCAGAAGAACCGTCCCTGTATTTTACGTTTCCGTACATACGAACCGGAACACATTTGGTGCCAGGCCCAAAGCTTACAGTCTTGTAATTTTTTGAACCTGTACATCTGTTAGGGCACTGGCGGCATGTATCTTTATTGGCGAATATGGTGTTATTTCCTTTCTTCTTTGTCTTTGACAGTATGTTGCCCAGCTGCTTTTTGATTTCACATTTAAGAAAAAATTTCCGAAACAGAACCCAGGCGAGTTTAATAAATCAGCTTAGTCTGAAGCATTTTAATGTCATTGTGCGAATTATATGGAGATATATATAAATATATAGATTCAAGAATAAAATAATATATAAGACAGAATAAAATAAAAACCACCGGTAGCTAGCCCGGTGGCTTTATTATATTATAACCTATCTTGCAAACAACGGTATGGTCAGAGCATTATATATAAGCACCGAAGCTTCACCACGGGTAATTTCTTTATCCTGCGGTAAGTTCAGGTTATAGTCCAACCCTAATCTTTTTGACATATTAATAACGTTATCAGGCCAATTGCCTTCAAGCTGGGATTCATAACCTAGAGCTCTTACTATTATGGCTCTGGCTTCGGTAAAGGTAACATTATTATCAGGTCTGAAGGTTTTATCTTCATACCCGTTAATAAGATTGTATTTTGTGGCAATTATTATATTATTGTAAGCCCAGTGTTTTTCATCTAGATCTGTAAAAGGATTTTCTATTGCATTAACATCTTCTTCTCCTTCTTTACCTAGAATCCTCAAAATCAAAGTAGTAAACTCGCAACGGCTTACACTGTCCTGCAGTTTCAGATTACCATGTTCATCACCCTTAAGGATTTGTAGAGCCACAAGAGCATTAGCACTATTTTCAATTTGAAGCAATTCTAAATCAGTATTAGCATGTGTAACCGGCAAAAAAATTGAAATTACTAAAGCTGAAATTATTAATATTTTTATAATTTTAAGTTTAACTTTTATCATATGTAAATCTCCTGATAGAATTTCATTTTTTATTTTAATTATACATTAAAAAGAATTACTGTTTATTAAGATAAAATTACAACATTGCTACAACAATAAGACAATTTAATTCATGAATATATATCCTTTATTTAATCAAAACTAATTGTAGCGCTAGATTATTTTTTATTTAGTGCTATTAATATAATTAAGGAGGACACAGATATGTCAAAAACGGTGGCAGCTATATTCAGCAGACGGGAATATGCTGAAAAAGCCGCAAGAGATATCAAAGATCAGGGCTTAAGAACTGACGATATTTCAATTGTTGCCAAAGAAGGAGAAGAAACCCAAACAGGAGTAACAGCTACTATGGGAAATGGAATGCGGGGTGTAAATGACAATATTTCAGATGGCGTTGTAAGCGGAGGAATACTGGGTGGACTTGCCGGATTACTGATAGGTGCAGGCAGCATGGTAATTCCGGGGCTTGGTATAATAGCCGCTGCAGGTCCTATAACCGGTTTACTGTCCGGGGCAGTAACTGGTGGAATAATAGGCGGACTAATTGACCTTGGCATACCAGAAGATAAAGGCAGACAATACGAATCAGATATAAAAGCAGGGAAAATATTATTTAGCATGAAGGTTGATGAAAGTAAAGTTGATAAGGTAGCATCTATTCTTAGGAATAATGGAGCCGAGAGTGTGGATACCTATTAATTATTGTTGATAACAATTAATCGCGGACTGAGGAAACAAATTTAAGCTTTGTTTCCTCAGTGTTTATTCCTTGTTTCTATTATTGATTTTCAGGTTCATTTTCTGTAGTGTTTTCAAGTTCAGCAGTATCTTCAAGTAATTCACTAGTTTCAAAGGCAGGAATTTCTTCCTGGATTCTATCCTGAAGCGTAGCAGGAGGATTATCTGCATCATCTATTCCGGTAACATGAGGAATTTCAATGGATGGAATGTTTTCTTCAGGAATACCTGGCTGGATATCAGTGTTGTTTTCATTAGCTCTATCTACTTTCTTTGTTCCTCTGATAACTTCCTGATATAAAGGATTATATACACTTGTGTGGATTTTATTTTGGCTGATGATATTTCCGTTTTCTTTAACTATTTTGTAAGTTTCAACAACATATCCTTTTGAGCCATACTGTTTTATAATGTTGGTTCCTTCAGGAAGTTCCGGATCATCTATATAATGTATTGGGAAATCCATAGTTTTTATTATATTCTGAGTATATTCCACTGTTCTGCCGGGATTTTCATTAGTTCCTTTGATTCTGAAAAATACCATGTTGTCCTCTGTTGTCCAGGCTTCAATTTTTATTGGCCATTTTGTAGAGTTTACGAATTGAAAGTCTATTTCTCCGTAGGACACGGTTGCATCTCTTCCATAGGGAACATAGGATACAGTAAACATATGATTTACGCGTTCAGTAACCTTCAAATCTGCCAATAAAACAGAATTGTAAAGGGTTGAAGAGGCCTGGCATATACCTCCACCGAAACTTTGCACGACTTTACCGTTAGCATATCCGTTTGCAGGCTTATAACCTGCTTCTTCGGTTCGTGGACCAACAACTTTATTAAATGAGAAATTTTCACCGGGAGATAATATTAAACCATTGAGTACTTCTACAGCTTTTCTAATATTTTCTGCGCGATTTGCATCATTTACTGTAGAAGTTGAAAATTTAGTTCCATATTCCGATAAGGTATCCCTGAACAATGAGGCTTGTAGACGTTCTGAAGTAATTTCAGGGTCTTTATACTCCACCGGCAATAAAAATTCCTTACCTTCTTCTTTAGAGAAAGATGGAAAATTTTCAATCAAGTATGATTTATCTATTGTTCTTCCTCTTTTATGGGGCAGAATCTGCACATTTCCATTCTCAACCTTTACGTCCGCATTGACTGGCTCAATATTAATCTTTGAGTATAACTCTTCAATACTAACCTCTTCAGGAAAAATTTGTTGCACGGGTACTTCTATAGAAATATCATTACATTTCTGAATTAATTCTGACAATTTGTTTTGAAGATCATCTTTTTCTATTTGTTTACCAGAGGTTCCAGAACGGAGGATAAGCTGATCATCGCGCTGAATAATATCAGTTTTAACAGCAGGGACATATGTTTTGTCATATAATGTTTGTATATGTTCTTTTAGTTTCTGCTCATTGTATGAAATAGTGAGAGGTACTTTGCTTCCCATAACTCTTGTATTAAGAATATCTCTAAGCCTTTCAGATATACTACCTGAACGTCCAATTTCATATGCCTTGTCAACTGCTCCAGCGATATCGTAGTAGGCTTCAATATCTGAGTATTTAAAAGATTCTGTCAAAGATTCTACGGTAATTGAAATATTCAAATTACTAATATTAGAGTCTAAATTATTACTTAAGAAATCAACAGCTTCATCTTTTAACATTTCTCCAACATAAATGTTGGATATGTATACACCGTTATATATTTTATCATAATTTAAAATAGCATAAGTTATTTGACCAATAATTGCAATTATAAGAAATAATAAACCCAAAGCTACTATAAGCACTTTCTTTGAAGAAGAGAGCTTTACATTTTTTTCTTGAAGATTTGATTCCATAGTGTCCCCCCCATATTGCTGCCACAAATGAATTTATTCCAAGTATACATAATGTGACGCCTATCATAGGTATAAAGTTCCTGTTTAAATCTGCTTATATGAATTTACCCATATTTTACATTAATGACACAAAACATCTAAAATAATGTTTATACATGGGTTTTTACATACCAAGTAAAATAATATCATATTGAAGCTTCCATAATCCACTATAGCAAAAAATTTTGCATATTACGATATGAATATTTTAACAAAAAGCAGTCTATAATTTATGGTAGATATTATAATTATAAGGAGAATTTGCATGAATTCAAATAATAAGGAAATAAAGGATCAAAATGCTAAATCTGATAAGCTCAGCAGTCTAATAAAAAGATTCAAAAAAAAATCACTATTAAATGCTAAAAGAAATAATACTACAGATATTCATGAAGATAATTTTGACAGGGATAACCTGGTAGAAAGTATCAGGCTTGCCAGACTGGAATGGTTGGACGCAAGCAGAAATTTTGAATTTGCATATGACAAGGAAATAATTGATTACTATACATATCAGATGAAAGCCAGTGAAACAAGGTATCAGTATTTATTAAAACTGGCAAGGGAAAAAAGTATAAAGCTTGGTAAAAAGGACAATATTCAGTATATTTTCCAAGGGAAAAATATGTCAGGTTAATACTGGGATAATATTCCAGATTAAAATAGGGCGATGAGAATTATTTCCTATGATTTATTTATAATAAGATATTAAAATTTAAGAGCGAAAAGGAATAAAATAGTGGCCAAGTATATATATTAGATACTAGATAAAACTCACAGCTTTATAAAGTTACTATTGTATTTTATATATATTGGGGAGATTGATTTTGTTACCTGTGAGGTCATTAGCAAAGATTATTTTTAATACTTTGATAGGCGGAATTGCACTGGCAATTATTAATTTTTTCGGTGGCTTTTTTAATTTCCATATAGCATTGAATGTTGTAACAGCAATGGTGGCCGGAATCCTGGGTATTCCGGGAGTTTTACTTCTTGTCGTGTTAAAGATATTATTCAAAGCTTCCTAGGATAAAAATATACTTTTTCAAGAGAAATACAAGGGAGATAAAATTGAAAAGAAAGAATACAGCAATTTTTTTTACTGGGGTTTTTACAGGTTTATCTTTCATTATAAAACTTTGCTTAATATTCTACTATAAGAATAATCTAACACTTTCCAGTGATGATATTAACTACATAAAAAGTGCAGTGGCTTTATTAAAAGGAGGCATCTTTGTTTTTCACCAATACAATGAGCCTACTGTATTTGTAATGCCCCTTTATCCATTATTTCTTGCAGGGATATTTAAAGTATTTGGATATGGATTGGCAGGCCTTCAGGCTGCAAGAGTAATACAGGCTATTCTTAGCAGCATTTCTGTTTTACTGGTATATCTGATAGCTGAAGAATTATTTGACAAAAAAATAGCTGTTTTTTCAACTCTACTTGTCGCTCTATATTTTCCGAATATTGTTACTTCGGGTTATTTTTTGACTGAAACATTATTCACAACTTTATTATTATTGCTAATATTTTTCTCCCTTAGTTTTTCTGGTAACCCTACCTGGTATAAATTTGCTTTGCTTGGTTTTATCTGGACTTTATCAGTTTTATGCAGGCCTACTATTGCATTGTTTCCATTATTTCTTTTTATTTATCTTCTATTTTACAAAAAAATCCCATTTGCAAAAATTATAAAATGTAGTTTATCCATGGGTTTAGTTTTTTTTGTAATAATGTTGCCCTGGTGGATAAGAAACTACTCTGAGTACGGAGAGTTTATACCTCTTTCCGCATCTGGCGGAAATCCCATGCTGCAAGGTACTTATGTAGATTATAAACAAACACCGGAAAACATAGTGTATTATAAACTGGGCAGCAATGCTTTTGAAACAAATAAAGTAGAGGTGAAAATTGCAAGAAATAGGATAATAGAAGAATTTAAAAGGGATTTTTTTGGATACTTAAACTGGTTTACATTGGGGAAAACAAAATATCTCTGGTATACTCCTTTTTATTGGAAAGAATTCTTTGGGATGAAATCATCCTATGTTACTATTTATCATTATTTTCTGCTTACAGGTTTTATAGGAATAATTATTCTGATTGTCAAAAGTTTTTCCAGGTACTTTATTCCAATTTCCATAATATTTTATTTCAATATTGTACATTGTGTGTACATGGCTTTTGACAGGTATGCTTTTCCTTTAATGCCTCTAGTATCAATTTTCTGCGCTTTTTCTATTATATCAGTCTATAGGTTTGTAGTTGTAAAATTCTTATAAGTGATTTTAGTTCAGAGTAATGAATTAATTTAGTTTTATTCTACTTGCTTTTATTTCTGCATATAAATAAAAACGGACACGTGCAGAGGAGTTCCCTGGAGGTAGCATATAATGCAAACAATAGAGAAAGAAATAGGGGATAGGTACGGCATAGAGGTAAGCAGGCTTAGTCAATATAAAGATGCTTTATTAATCGAATCCTCATTGGGAAAAAAACTACTTAGAAGAAACCAGTGTGATATAGCCAAAATTGAGTTTATTCACAAAGCAAAAGAGCATCTTTATGAAAATAACTTTAAAAATATTGACAGGTACCTGTGTACTACCGAAGGAACCCCTTTTTTTCTCTTTGGAGGTAACTGCTACACCATCAGTAATATGATAGAAGGAAGAGAGTGTAATTTTGAGGAAAGAAATGATATTATACTGGCTACACAGTCATTGGCTGCATTACATAAAGCATCTAAAGGCTTTGTACCTGATCCTTCCACTCAAAATTATAATGAATTAGGTAAACTGCCATTTTATTTAACAAAGAGGCTGGGGGAATTAAAGAAATTAAAAAAAATAGCAGAGAAAGGTAGGAGCAAATTTGATCATAAGTTTTTAGAATATGTAGATTATTTTTATCAATTAGGAGAAAATGTAATACATAATATTTCAAACGGTGTGTATGATAAACTGGTAGAAAAAACAGCAGAGGAAGGTATAATATGTCATCACGATTATACCCACCACAATATCATAATTGACAAAAAACAAGTTTCAGTTATAAATTTTAATTACTGTTGCCATGAATTAAAAGTTTATGATATAGCAAATCTAATACGGCGTAAAATGCGCAAATGTAATTGGAATATTGAGGAAGCCAGGGTCATCATCAATGAATACCGAAAGATAAACGAGATAAGTAAAGAAGAGTTTTTTGTATTAAAACTAATGTTGGAATTTCCCCAAAAATTTTGGAGAGTTGCCAATAAATACTATAACAGCAGAAGAAATAGAGTTGAAACAAGTTATATTTTGAGATTGCAGGAAGTCATTGATGAAATTGATCATAGTGCAAATTTTCTAAAGCAGTTCCACACTCTTATATAATCAATAATATTACATTTCTTACTTTCAGCTTCTTCACATAAATTTATGAAATGGCATATTATGTAATAGGTATCAATGGGTGTCGGTCTATTGCGGTGAAATATATGCGAGACTTAAAAATAGGGGATATTGTTGCAAGAAAATCCTATGACCAGGATGTTTTTTTTAAAGTAACTGGAATAAGAAAAGAAGGACAAAAAAATATTGTCACATTAAAGGGGATTACTTACAGGCTGGAAGCTGATGCTCCGGAAGAGGATCTGATTGTTCAGCCAGCCAGTAAAGTCCGGGAATATAGGAACAAGTGCTGTATACTTGCAGAAAAAAAAACTCGTGCTTTTATGTCTTCACGCATAAGGCAAAACTTAAAAAAAGGGTATTATAGAAGTACTTCAAAAGAATTGCCCGGGAAATATGCCCGGCCAGGAAAAATACTCCATATAGATGGCGACCAGGATTATTTAGAAACTTGCCTGAATGAATATAGAAAACTTGCTCTGGATATAGTAGGAGAGTATATACCTGAGAAAAAACAACCTTCAGAAGTGTATAATCTTCTGCAAAAATACAAACCTGATATTCTTATTCTTACGGGACATGACGGTATTATAAAAAGTGGCGGTGATTATGGGAATATAAATAACTACAGACATTCCAAACATTTTGTTGATGCTGTTAAGGAAGCTAGACGATATGACAGTGATCTTAATGGCTTGTTTATATTTGCAGGTGCCTGTCAGTCTTTTTATAAAGAATTAATAAAAGCAGGAGCGAACTTTGCCAGTTCTCCAAATAGAATTCTTATACATGCTTTAGATCCTGTATATGTATGCAGAAAAGTAGCGTTTACAGGTATAAATAAACTTCTGTCACCAAAGGATATTATAAATGATACAATATCAGGATCAGAAGGAATAGGAGGAGTACAGTCCTTTGGGAAATATAGGGATGGATTTCCTGCAGAACCGTACAACAATTGAGTAAAACCCAGCAAAATGTAATAAATATGGTACTTACGAAAGAAAAAACAAAAAATTTTATGCATATAAATCAGGAAAACATGTTAAAAACACTTGACATAAATATTTTAATGCTGTTATAATATTATATTTTTTTGACAAGCTTTAAGTTTTGTGTTATAATTTAAACAAATGATAGCATTTGAGAAACATAGGATGAGGTGATTAAATGATAGAAAAGGGTGACCTGGTCCAGATAAAGCGCGATATAGAAACTTGTGTAGGGCAGAGAGTGCAGCTTAAGGCAAACAAAGGACGGAAAAAATCCTTTATCAGAGAAGGCATTATTGAGAAGTCTTATCCTAGTATATTCGTAATAAAGTTTGAAAATGACTATGATACAACCAGAAGAGTTTCTTACAGTTATACGGATATACTTACAAAAGCAATAGAACTTGTAGTATATAAAGATGACGAAAAAATACAAGTTTGTTAGAAAACAGAGCTCAATTGAAGAAAATGACAATTCAAACAGAAGGGACGGTTCATAAGAATCGTCCCTTTTCATATGTTATTTTTAAGAAAATTGTGTAAAAGCATAAACAAACAGTAATAATTTTAAACCCTTGTCAATATATATTACATAGCAATGTGGTTAACTTAGGTGATATATAAAATCTTGTGTATCAGGCAGGGGGAGGATAAAATGTCTCTGGAATTAGTTAGGGAAGTTATAAAGGCTAATAAGATAGTTGGTGAGAATTCCACGCAAACTATAGTTGAGCATGATATAATTGTGCCCGATGTCAACCCGGATATTGATAATATACTTTTAATTGATGGAGATATCTTTATAAACAGAGTTGATACAGGAGAAGGAGAAGTATTTGTAAGCGGAGAGATCTACTATAAAATTCTTTATATATCTGATGAAGAAGCAAAACAATTAAAGAGTATTAACGTAGCATCAGAATTCTCCAGCAGCCTTAACATTCAGGGTGCAAAGCAGGGTATGAGAGCTAAAGTAAAATGTGAAATTGAGCATATGGAATATAAATTACTAAATGGAAGGAAAATTAATGTAAAGTCGGTGCTGCAGGTAAAAGGAACAGTGTCAGAAGAGGTAGAGAGAGAATATGTTAAAGATCTCGAAGGGGTACGGGATATCCAAGTATTAAGAAAAAATTATAGTATAAACTGGTTTGTAGGCCAAAGCACCATAAGTTCAGATATTAAAGAGATAGTAGAAATTCCCTCGGTTAAGCAAAGTATAAAAGAAATTCTAAGGAATGATATTAAGATTACAGGAAAGGACTATAAAGTAACTGACGATAAAGTAATTGTAAAAGGAGATTTAAACATTTCCACTCTCTATATAGGAGAAGGTGAAAGTGATAACATTCAATATATGGAGCATGAGATCCCATTCACACAGTTCGTTGATCTGGAGGGCTTAACAGAAGATAGCTATTGTGATGTGGACTATAATATTACAGGTGTAAACTTTGAAGCAGTAGAAGACAGTGATGGAGAGTTAAGGGCATTAAAATGCGAGGTATCATTAGATATTACTGTAGAGGGATTTGAAAAAAGAGATATAGATATAGTTGAGGATACTTACAGCCCCTTTTCAAGACTGGAACCAGAAAAGGATACTTTTAGCGTAGAAGAGCGAATCTCTGAGAGCAGGAGTCAGGTTATTCTGAAGCAGATTATAGAATTACCTGATGAGTATCCAGAGATATCAGAAGTATTTAATGTTATTTGTAAACCGAGCTTAAGTGAATATTCAGTGGATGAAGGAAGAGTAGCTATAGAAGGAATAGTAGAAAACAGGATACTTTTTATCGCAGATAACCCTGAGGAACCTATTATATGCTACGAGCAGGAGCTTCCTGTAAGCCATGAAATCCAGTTGGATAAATATAGCGATGATATGAAATGTAATATTGAAATGGAGATTGAACATTGTAATTATAGTGTGATTTCCTCCAGAGAGATTGAACTCAGACTTACTTTGGGAGTAGTTACTAAAGCTGTGGATCAAGTAAAAGTGCCTTTGATTACTGCAGTTGAGGAGTCGCCCTTTGAAGATAAGAGATCAGAATCAAAGCCAAGCATAATAATTTACTTTACACAACCTGGAGATAATCTGTGGAAAATTGCTAAAAAATACAGAACAACCGTAGATGACCTCAGAAAAATAAATGATGAGGATAACCTTAATTTTAATAAACCTGGCAAGCAGATTATAATAATAAACAAAGCTGATAAATAGTAAAAATAAACAGGCCATAATGTACTTTCTTATAATATATTTTATTTTTAAAGTGTCTGAAAGTAAGATTTCAGGCACTTTTTATTGAAAGTGAAATGTATTTTGTATATAATATACTAAAAAGAAGGAAGATAAAATCTGCATGGAAGGTACTAATATAATAGAACTTAAAGCCAGGGCAAAAATTAATCTTTCTATTGACGTGCTGCGAAAGCTTGACAATGGATATCATGAAGTCAGAATGGTAATGCAATCAATAAAGCTTCATGATAAGATAGTACTGGAACCTTTGAAGCACGGCATAGAAATAGTATCCGATAGTTCCATGATACCTTTAGATGAGGGAAATATTGCCTATAAGGCTGCAGAATTAATTATTAACAGATATTCAATAAAAAGCGGAATTAGAATAATACTTGAGAAAAATATACCTGTTGGGGCGGGACTTGGCGGAGGAAGCGCTGATGCAGCTGCTGTTCTTAAGGGCATGAATAAAATATTCTCCCTTAATATTAGCCAGGAGGAACTAGTATTATTGGGAAAGAAAATAGGGGCTGATGTCCCTTTTTGCATAAATGGAGGAACAATGCTGGCTGAAGGGATAGGAGAAAAGCTTACCAGGCTGGCAGATCTCGGAGAGATACCTGTGGTTTTGGTAAAGCCTGATATAACAATATCTACCCCATGGGTATATAAAAATTTTAATTTTGATATTATTAAGGACAGGCCTAATACTGAACTGATTATAAAGGCTATTAATCAGGGAAGAATAGATTTGCTTGCAGGAAATCTGAAGAATGTGTTAGAATCAGTTACCGCCGAAAAATTTACAGAAATAAAAGAAATTAAAAATAAATTAGTTGAATATGGTGCCCAGGTTAGCCTTATGAGCGGAAGTGGACCTACGGTATTTGGCTTATTTGAAGATATGGCTAAAGCGGAAAATGCATACAGAAAGTTTAAAAAGGAAAAATGTAGTTGTTTTCTGACTGAAACTACAAACGGGGAGAGTTGAAAATATGGCAGGCAAGTTATCTAAAGTAAATTTAAATGATTACAAACCATTAAGAGAAGTAATATTTAATACTTTAAAAGAAGCCATTATTGTTGGAGAATTAAAGCCAGGGACAAGGCTTATGGAAGTGCAGCTGGCAGAAAAAATGGGAGTTAGCAGGACTCCGGTTAGAGAAGCCATAAGGAAACTTGAACTTGAAGGACTTGTGACCATGGTACCCCGGAAGGGAGCACATGTAGCCAGCCTGTCACCGAAAGATATAGTTGATGTGCTGGAAGTAAGAGCTGCACTTGATGGATTGGCTGCGTCTCTTTCTTCTCTCAAAATGAAAGAGGATCAAATAAAAGAACTTAGGCAAATAAACAAGCAGTTTGCAAATTTTGTGGCAAAAGAAAACTTACAAGGCTCCATTAAAAAGGATGTTGAGTTTCATGAATTAATTTACCGGTCTTCCGGCAATGAGAAACTTATGCAGATAGTAAGCAACCTAAGGGAACAAGTGCAGAGATTCAGAGTAATATATCTTAAGGATTACAGCAGTCAAAAAGATATTGAAAGTGAACATGAAGAGATAATCGAAGCTATTGCCAAAAAAGATCCTGAAGCTGCCCTTAATGCGGCAAAGAGGCATATAAAGAATCAGGAAATTGGAATAATCAATGCTATAAAAAAACAAGAAATGGATTACACTTTCCAAGGAGAAAAGTTATGGTAAATATAATTATTTTAGCGGGGTCACAACCTATAAAAACCTGGGATGACAAGGGAAATAAGGCATTATTCCAGATAAACGGCAAAATGATGGTAGAGTATGTGATTGAAGCAGCCAGAGGTGTAGATGATATTCAGAAAATTGTACTGGTGGGAGATAAATCAGAACTTGAGAGCACATTATCCCAAAAAGTAGATGCTATAATTGATTCTAAAGGTTCAATGCTGGAAAATGTAATGGCCGGGATAAAATATTTAAATGATAGGGAATTTGTGCTTGTTTGCAGTTCTGACATACCATTTATTACATCAGACGCAATTAAGGATTTTATAGATAGAGCAAAGGAAACTGGTGCGGATTTTTGTTATCCGATTGTTGAGAAAAATGAGAGTGATAAAAAGTTTCCAGATATGAAAAGGACTTTTGTTAAAACAAAAGAAGGACTTTTTACAGGTGGGAACATATTTTATATTAATCCTGCAGTGGTTGAAAGTTGTTTTGAGATTGCAGATAAACTAATCCAAGCCAGGAAGAATCCTTTTAAAATGGCAAGAATACTAAGCCCTGTTTTACTTATAAGTCTGGCTACAGGTAAGCTTTCAATAAAGAAAGCAGAAAAAAGGTTCTCAAAGATAATGGGAATAAAAGCACGGGCGATTATTTCAAGTTACCCTGAAGTTGGAAATGATGTAGATAAACCAGATGATGTTATGGCTGCTTCAGTTTATTTAGCTAAATAATTTATACAGCTAAAAAAATACTATACTTTGCTACTATAACTCATGGTTATGCTTTGCACCATTCGGGTTTTAACAATCCGTACTGATACAGGTCGTACCTTTTGCCGTCCCGGTATACCAGTTCCCTGCAAACACCTTCTTTAACAAATCCAAGGCCCTCATAAAGTCTTATAGCATTCAGGTTATATGATATTACATTTAACTGGATCCTGTGGAAATTCAGTTCATTAAATCCAAAATCCAGAAGCAGGCTCAGCGCTTCTTTTCCGTAACCTTTGCCCCGGAAGGCACTCTCGCCTATACCGATAAAAACAGTGGCAACTCCGCTTGTCCATACAATATTATCAAAACCTGCTACGCCTATTATTTTATCTTCTTTTTTTTCTCTAATGGCGTAAATACACCGTTCATGGGAATCTCCGTAATATATTAAAAGTTCATCCAGTTCCTTTTTTGACTTAGGGGTGGCAGGCATTATATCATAATGCCTGAGAAAAGCTACATCATTAAACCAGTTTTCAAGAGAATAAAAGTCACTATCTCTTATTGATGTAAGTTTTAGATTTTCACCTTCAAGCAATCCTCTCATATTCATATAAATCACCTTATATGTCCAGCTTTATATCCACTATGTATTTTTTTTCTAAAATCACAGGGTTATAGGATCTTTTTGCTTTTCTTAAGCCTTTTATGCCCAGGTCTTCCTGACGGTTAATATATCTAACATTGCTAAAGTAAGTTTTTGCCATAGTATTGTTAATAAAAGCATAAATACCATTATATTCAGGATTTGCTTTTTCAACATGAACGATTCCCATTTTGTCATTTACTATTTCACCCAGGGTAAAACCAGCTATTTTATCTTGAATGTAAACAGCAATTCCTTTTATATTAAGTATATCATAATATTTCATTACATCTTCGATTCCTTCCAGTTCATAGCTTAGCTGATAGTCATTGCCACCATTAGATTCGAACCACTTATAAGCAAATTCAACACAGTCGGAAGCAACACCTTTTTCAGAAATATCTTTAACTTCATAATTATAGGTTCGTACAAACCTGTTATAGTGATTTTTTTTCTGGTGAAACTTTTGACCTGCCAAATTTATAAGTTCTTTAGAATCATATATGTAGTCAAAATTATTTATATCTTCACAAATACAAATATCTGTACCAAAAGTTTCAATTAATTTGTTTAAAAACGAAAATTCAATTTCTCTGAAGAGGCTTTTAAAATTACTATCTTTATTCTTGATTTTTATCAGGGTATGAACGGTTTTCTTCAGGTCCTTATATCTGATAGGCTGCATAAAAAATGAACCCGGTTTTTTTTCGGTTTTTTTAATTATTAGAGCATCATCAATAATTGCGTATTCAACCTGGCACATTCTTCTCCAAAAATATAAAGTTAAGAATGAATACTCATATGTATTAAATTCATAATTACCAATATAATTTAAAAAGAGATCCCTGTCTTCAAGATCCAGTGGTTTGAATTCAGCCATTTATATCACCTTGGACTAGATGTTATATTAATTAAAAAGTATTTTAATAATTTTATTGTAATTATATCCATTATACACTTTTGCTAACATATAAGCTATAATCTAATGATTAAATGTTCTATCATATATCCATATTTCTTATTTTCATCTTACTTTTTTATCAATTGTTTCGTATAATTAATTTAACCATGTAATGATTATATGGATTAAATGTTTAAAATATGGAAAATTTAAAGTATGGAGGTTAATGTCTGTATTTAAACCAGGCTGATTATGCGTATGTGGTTTGAAGAATTTTTAAGCAAATACAGAGCAGGAATATCCCATGAATTTCTTTTTTACTTTAATGTAAGAGATCTGATAGACAATAATAGATATATTGACAGATATTTACATGATGAGTTTATTAAGCAAAGAAATTTTGGAATAGTTGCCTTTTATGATATTTCAAGAGGACTTTCCTTTCTTGACCAGGGTATGGAAAGGGAGTTTAACATTGTAACGACCAATGCTGCAGTGAATTTGTATAATTCTTTGCCTTCAAAACTATTCCCTTATGTGGATAAAGCATTAAGAAGTACAAAAATGGCTCTTTTTATTGATCAGGTTGAAAAAATAATCCCGGCAGGCGACGTGGGAAGCATGACTCTTGAAGAAAGAATGGCGCTGATATGGCTTACAGAGTGGTCAGTAGATCCAAAAATTTCAGCTGTTGGAAGCACCATTTTCCTTATGGCTGATAATCTGGCGGATGTAAGCAGGGAAGTTCTCAAATCATCATATAAAATAGAACCCATATTGGTTAATCTTCCCAACGAGGAAGAACGTAAATCCTATATAGAATATTTGCTTAAAGACGGGAATGTAAAGTCCTCTATTACTATAGATGAATTTGCGAAATTATCTTCCGGTTTAAGTAAGAAATCTATAAAAGACATAAAATTAAAAGCTGAAGCTGAAGGAGAACCTATAAGTTTTGAGTTTATTAAAGAAAAAAAGCATTCTGTCCTTAAGAAAGAGTATGGGGATGTTTTAGAATTTATATATCCGGAAATCGGCTTTGAAGATATTGGAGGAATGGACAGGGCTAAAAACTATCTTATAAAGAATGTGGTAGAGCCAATAAAAAAAGGCGATTTGAGAAGAGTACCTATGGGAATACTATTATGCGGGCCTTCAGGAACGGGGAAAACATTGCTTGTGAATGCATTGGCAAAATCAAGCGGGTTTAATTGCGTAAAAATAGATATGTCAAGAATTCTTGGACAATATGTGGGAGAGAGTGAAAAAAATTTTAAAAAGTGTTTACTCGGAGCGCAGTCCCAGCAACCGGTCATAGTATTTGTTGATGAAATTGATACCACTTTCAGGAGAGGGGAACGAGGAGATAGTGGAGTAAGTAATAATATTTTCAGTGAATTTTTGCAGTTTACGGGGAATACAAATAATAGAGGCAAAGTTATTTTCATAGCAGCCACCAACAGGCCTGATTTGCTGGACCCTGCATTAAAACGTGCGGGAAGATTTGATAAAAAAATACCTATATTGCTTCCTGAACTTGAAGAAAGGGCAGAAATATTTAAGATTCTGATAAAAAAATATGGTTTTGATACAAATATTACTGATTTTATTCCTTTTGCAGCCAAGACAGAGAATTATACCGGCGCGGAAATTGAAATTGTTGTAAGGAAGGCCTATGAAATAGCTAATGAGGATGGAGCAGAGGGAGAAGTTATTACAGCAGGGATACTGGAGGAAGCAATTAAAAAATGCAGGCCAAGCACTAAACAGGTCCGGTTTATGACCAAATTGGCAATAGAAGAATGTGATGACTTGGATCTACTGCCTGAAAAGTACAGAAATTGGACAGATGGGATGGAAATATGATTCATGCTTTACAATGGGCTTTATTTACTATAAAGTATTGTTGTAGAGGAATAATGAGGAGATGTGTTAGAAGGCTTTACTTATAAGGAGGGAAAAACTATGGGCTTTTTTAAAAGATTGGGTGCTTTGATTAGAGGATTTTTCGGACTTTTTATAGGAAGAGTTGAAGAAAAGAATCCTGAAGTGCTTTTTGAAGACATAAAGAACCAAATAGCTAAAGCAAGAAAAGAGGCAGAAAAACAAATTGTTGAAATTCAGACTAATGCAGAACTGATAAAAATTGAACTGAAAAATTCAGAAAAGAACCTTGCAGCTATAAGAAGCAGAATTGAAGCAGCTCAGAGACAGGGCGACAAGGAACTGCTGGTGGAGCTTCTTATGCAAGAAGAAGAATATCAGAGTATTTATGAAACTCATAAAGCTACTTATGATAATGCCATGAAAGAAGTTGCGAGGATCAGGGATGATTATAAAATATTCGAATCTGAGATGAACGCCAAGCTCAATGAGCTTAAGACATTGAAATCCCAGGCTAAGATAGCTGCATTAAAGGAGAATATAAACACTGTCAATGCCCAATATGCTTCCAAAGAAAATAGAGTAAGCAAGGTTAATGAAAGTATTGACAGGGCAAGGGAAATTGTCAATAAGAAGACTGCCAGGGCCAATGCTGTTGAATCGCTAAATCAGGACAATATTGACTTGAAACTTAAGAGGCTGGATATGAATTCTGCCAGGGAAAGGGCAAGAGCAAGAGCAGAAGCCATGCTGTCAGGAGAAGAGGGCTTTGAAGTTAAGGAAAAAATTGAGCATAAAACCAGCAATTAATATCTAATATTTATTTTGTAAATGCAATATGTCTATAATTTTTTGAAATTATGAGTATGAAAGTATTTTGTTTTAATAGAGGGTAATATGAAACTAAAGTTATTCCTAAGTGCAGTTTTCAGATTCAGAAATATTGCCATTCTTTTATTGGCTTTAGGGGCTGCTTCTATTGTATTGGAGAGTTTTTCGGGAATAAGCCCTTGGGCAGCTTATTTGGTTTCTCTTTCCGCTTATGTTGCTTCTCTGGTACAAACCTTAACCAACCGGGAGTTTCATGAGAAGTTTAACCATAAACAAAAGGTGAAACAAATACAAAATTTAAATTTTATCTGCTTAAGGCTTTCTTCAGAAGCGAAAAGACATTTAAATACTGCTCAAAACCAAAAGCTGCGTAAGATAATGGAGGATAAAGATGATATTGTTAACTCTTTTTTCAGAGGAGAAAGAAGTTTCCTGAAGGAAAAAGTAGTTGAACAGACCTTGAATCTGGTTGCTTCATATATAAGGCTGTTAATGAATTATGCCATCAGAAGCAAAGAGCTGGAAGAAATGGATATAAGTGAAGTAGCTAACAGGATAAATTTAAATACCCGCAAGCTTAATTTCGAGAAAGATCCCTCCAGACTGGATGATTTAAGAAAAGTAATAGATATGGATCAAAAGATTATAACAACTTTAAAAGAAGAAAAGAAGAATTTGGAAGGTATTAGCGCTAAGCTGGATTACATGAGCAGTGCAGTTAATATGTTTAAGCATCAGATTATGTCCAGTATAGAGTCGGAAGATATGCTGGAGCAGCTTCAAACAGTATTAAATGAAGCAGAAGCTCTTGATAATGTCTTATATGAAAGGCGCAAGAATAGGGTCAAACTATAGGTGATGTTTTCTTGGCCATTTTGTGTGGAGTAGATATTATAGAAGTGGATAGAATAAAACATTCAATAGAGAATCTGGGTCAAAGCTTTAAAGACAGGATTTTCTCTCCGGGAGAGATTCAGTATTGTGAAGATAAAAAAGCTTCCAAATACCAGTGCTATGCTGCCAGATTTGCCGCAAAAGAAGCTGTGGCCAAAGCATTTGGAACTGGCCTGGGTTCTAAGTTGGACTGGAGAGAAATAGAAATATACAATGACGAGTGGGGAAAGCCTTATGTAGCCCTGTTGGGTAAGGCAAAAGATTTATTTAAAGAAATAAATGCGGTAAATATATCCTTAAGTTTGTCCCATTGTAAAACTTATGCAATAGCATATGCGGTAATTGAAGTTAAGTAAGGAGATTTTGGGGCTTTATGAACGATAAGGTTGTAAATAGCATTAAATTGCTGCATTGTGCGGATATCCACCTGGCAGCACCATTTACTTCCATGGGTATCAGTGAAGGAAAATCTTCAATAAGAAGACAGGATTTAAAAGAAACCTTTCAAAAAATAGTTAATCTGGCAGGTTGCGAAAATGTTGACCTGCTTTTAATTTGTGGGGATTTATATGAGCATGGTTACATAAATAAATCTTTAATAGAATTTATCAACTATTCTTTCAGCAAGATACAAAAAACAAAAATAATAATAATTCCCGGAAATCATGATCCATATATATCCGGGTCCTATTATGATAGTAATAAATGGAGTCCGAATGTTACAATTTTATCTCCTGATAAACCCAAGACCTATTTTGAGGATTTAGATACAAATATATATTTCCTGGGAAATAGCAAATTTGGGTTTGAGTACAATTCTTTTGCGTCAGTTAGGAGTAGTAATTCAAGCACTTATTCAATTAACATTTTAATGGCCCATGGTACATTGGACATGAATATAGGCCCTAAAAACTATAACCCTATAAACAGCCGGGATATTGATAAATTAAACATGGACTATGTTGCTATTGGCCATTTTCATAAAATGTTCAGAGATGCGGGTAAAGGAAAGAATATATTTAACCCTGGAAGTCCTGAGCCTTTAGGATTTGATGAGCCTGGCAGCCATGGAGTATTTTTAGGTACCATTATAAAATATTACTCCAGCAGGAGTAGTATAGACATTAATTTTATTCCTGTTGCCAGGAGGTTCTATGAAAATATAGAAGTAAAACTGGACGGATGCTATGCAGACCAGCAAGTAGTTGAAAAAATAAGTGAGCTGCTGGAAGGGAAGAACCAGGAACAAGGACTTTTTAATGTTATTTTAAAAGGTTATGCAGAAAGAGGATACAGGCCCGATATACCTTATATTTTGTCTTTTTTTAAAGATAAAGTATTCTCTATTAAGATAGAAGACCAGCTTAAACCGGACTATAATTTTAATGAGCTTAAGGAAGAGCCTGGAATTAGAGGACTTTTTGTGAGAAAAATGCTTGCATTGATAGAAAGCTCGAAGGATGAAACAAAACGGAAAGAGCTTGAAAAAGCACTGTATTATGGTATGGAAGCAATAGATTATGGCAAAGTGCATGTAGACCTTTTGGGAAGGGAGTAGCCTATAGACTCATGTATATAGAAAAGATAGAGATAGATGGGTTTGGTAAGATATGTAACCTTACAATAAATTTTAATAAAGGATTAAATATTGTCTTTGGATTAAATGAATCAGGAAAAACTACCATACAGTGGTTTATAAGAGGTATGCTGTTCGGCCTGAAAGGAGGTAGGGCTTCTAAAGATGGGGTACCTCCTCCACTGAGAAGATATAAACCCTGGAATGCGGACATTTACCGGGGAGCTTTGGAATACAGGCTGAATAATGGCGAGCTTTACAGAATTGAGCGGGATTTCGAAACCGGTAAAGTATGTGTATATGATGGTATGTATAATGATGTTACCTCTCAATTTACTTCCAGTATAGAAAAAGGTGCGGTTACCGCAGAAAAACATTTATTTTTTAATGAAGCCTGCTTTGATAAAACAGGTTTTATCAGACAAATGGAATCTGGAATTGATGAATCTGGCAAAAAGGAACTGTTAAGTAGAATAACTAATGTTATGGAAACAGGCTACGAAGATATATCTTTCAGAAAAGCCGAGAAAGCTCTGAAAGATTCTATTATAGAGTATGTGGGAAGTGACAGGTCTACTAAACGTCCTTTGGACAGAATAAGTTTACGACTGGAAGAGTTAAAGAAATCAAGGGATAATTTGATTAATAGCCGGGAAGTGTATTGGGAAATTTCTAAAAAACTTGATTTGGAACGGGAAACAATAAAAATAACTGGTGAAAAGAAGGACCTCTTAAAAAATGCAGAAGATTTTCTTAGAATCAGGAAAGAGGTCGAAAAGTGCAGAAGACAGATAAGAGAACTTAGGAGTATTCTTAGTGAAGCTTTTCAAATAGAACAGAATTTAAAGAAAGCTTCACAAGAGCTTGAATATTTTGAGAAATTAAGATTTTCCACTCATAAAGAAACAGAAATAAAAAGCAGCACAATAAAAAGAAAAGAGGATAATTTAAAAATAACGGCATTAAAAAAGAAAAGGAAAGTATATGTTGCAGGAATGGCAGTTTTTTCATTAATTTCGCTGCTGTTAATCCTTACTGATTTTTTTATAAAAAACAGCTGGATAAAAATCTCTTCATCTATATTTGCCGCATTAGCGGTTTTAGCAGCGTTTTTGGCCAGCAGAATTACCAGCGAACGGGAAAAGTCCCCAGAGGATTATGATGAAAATCCATCCGGAGAGTTGAAATACGACAGGTATATAGAAAAGGTTAGTTCTGTGATGGAACTTGAAAACAACTTAAAAGAAAAGCTGAGCAGGGCTTATATTATCACGGGAATAGGTATAAATTCCACAGAAGATATAAAAAACATACTTCAAAAACTGGAAAAAAAATACAATGACTATTTAGAAACTTTAAGGAATTATGCCCGCGATATGACAGGTGGTAATACCAGCATTATAGCGACGCAAGACAGGGAATTATGGATGCTGGATATGGAGAATGTTGAAAAGCCATTATCAGATTCTGATATCGAAAGTATAGAGCTTATGCTGGATTATAAGCGGAAAAGAATAGAGGAAGAATACACTCTTTCTATTCAGAAAATTACAGAGTATGAAGTTTTATTAAAAACTTTAGAAAATGAGAAAGATGAGTTACAGAAAATTGATGAAGAAATTGAAGAATTGAACCAGAAGAAGAGAAATCTTGAATCTCTGGATTTTTCCCTGAGGACGGCTCTGGAAGTACTAACCCAGTCCAGCAAAGAAATCCAGAGAGATTATATACCTATGTTAAATAACAAAATGAGCAGCCTTATTGGAAAGATAACCGGCAGTAAATATAATGATATCAGGGCAGATGAAAAACTCCAGGTTCGTGCGGTAGAACCAGTAACCGGAAAAGTTACTAATACAAATATACTGAGCGGTGGCACCTTGGAGCAGGTATATCTTGCATTAAGACTATCTATGGCTGAAATGATAGAAAATCCTGAAGAAAAAATACCCTTCTTTATGGACGAAGTATTTGCCCACTATGATGACAGCAGGATTAATAGTTCCTTAAGGTTGCTGGAAGAAATAAGTTCACAGCGCCAGATTATCCTTTTTACATGTAAAGGCAGGGAAGTTGAAGCAGCAGCCCGGGTGTGCAAGGATGGATTAAATATTATAAGGCTGTGAAGTATGGGATTGTTTGACTAGATGTCTAAAAGTTTATTTTCAGGAGGAACAAATCTTTCCATAAGTTCAACTATATCCTGACTTGAATTAGGTTTAGAAAGACAGGATGCCATCTCTTTCATATGCTGGTATCTGAGAGGAGTATCAAATACTTGTGTCAGTAGTCCATCTACACTGTCCTCCGGATAAAAAGTAGCCGCTACTCCGCAATTTAACAGAAATTTAGCATTTCTTTCTTCCTGTCCTGGTATTGGCGGCAATAGGAGGATAGGGATATTTTTGGCCAATGCTTCAGTAATAGTTAATCCTCCGGGTTTTGTTATTAAAAAGTCTGAAGCATCCATGAGGTCGGATATTCTATTGGTATATCCAAAAATTTTGATTTTTTTATCTGTATTTTGAGCCATTTCTTCAAGGTCTTCCTTAAGTTTTTGATTATCACCTGTAACTGCTATTACCTGTAAATCTCTTTTACAGTTGATCAGATTCCTGAATATATCTTCAACTTTTCCCATACCGAGAAGCCCGCCCATTACCAGCATTGTAAGCTTGTCATCCAGCCCCAGTTCCTTGCGAATGAATTTTTTATCTTTCTTAATAAGAAATCCGGAGGATACAGGTATTCCATGGGGATATATCTTGTGGGGAGGAATCCCTGTTTCAATCATGCGTTGCTTAACATAATCATGAGCAACAATAAAGGCGTCCACATTATCTGTTTTCCAAAACATATGATTGGCATAATCTGTTACAACGGCAATAACAGGAACTGTTATCTTTCTTTTACGTTTAAGATTCGATACCATATGAACGGGAAAAGCATGAGTACATACGATAATTGAAGGATTAAACTCATTTATATACTTGCAAAGTTTATTTGACAATATTTTATTTACAGTTTTTGTAAAATCAGAGATGTTTTCTTTGTATTCAGATAATTTATATAGTTCACCATAAACTTTGGGAGTCTTTTTCAAGGTGCTCAGATAACTGCCCACAATTAATTTATCTGCTACCGGGCTGACATACTTTAATGCATCAATAATAATGGTACTGGAGCTGCCGTATTTTTTATCTACAAATTCTTTTATTGCTTCAGCCGCTTTTGTATGGCCTCCTCCAATTGATACGGTTAAAAAGAGAACTTTCATATAGTAGATACCTCCTAATAGTAATCTAAGTATATCAATTTTTTCATTCCCAGTACAATAAATTTATTTCTATCTTAATTATTTCCATTTTTCATTATTTTTGTCATTACTAAAGAACTGTCCCTGTAGTGAATATTTTTTAGCTAACAACAAAAAATAACAACTAAGAATAAACAAGGAAACTATATGACAAATTCAGTGAACCAGTTAAGAACATATTTTTACAGAATTAACGATTAAATCTGAGAGGAGGGTTTTCTTGAAAAAGACAATAATTCTGGTTGTTATAACCATAATATTAGTGATAATTATGTTTATATATTCAGGAGGCAGTTTATTCAATATCAGGAGATCTGATTTCGGAGCGGCATATGCACAAGGGCAGTATACCAGTGATGAGCAGCTTCTTGCGAGGGCTATAAACGGAGAAGCAAGAGGTGAACCCTACGAAGGACAGGTTGCTGTAGGCGCTGTGATATTAAATCGAACACGGGATCCCAATTTTCCCAAAACCATAGCAGGAGTAATTTATCAGCCTGGAGCTTTTACAGCTGTTTCAGACGGTCAGATTAATGTCCCCATTGAAGAAGGCTCAACAGTGCTTCAAGCTGCCAGAGACGCCCTGAATGGATGGGACCCGACCAACGGGTGCCTTTACTATTGGAATCCTACTACTGCCACAAGCAGTTGGATATGGAGCCGTACGGTAGTAAAAGTAATTGGGAAACATTACTTTGGCAAATAAGTTTAGGTAAAAGCGGAGGTATTGAAAGTGAGTATAAGGGAAAAACTATTGGATTTTAAAAGAAGGCTTTCTGATAGAAAAATGTACAGTATAGTTATTGTTCTTATTGCAGCAATAGCTATATGGGGAATATATCAGTATAAACACGCTGCAAACCTGAGACAGGAACTGGATAACCAATATAACAGAGCTTTTTATGACATGATAGGGTATGTTAATAATGTAGAAGTCATGTTGATAAAATCCTTGATTGCTTCAACTCCAACCAGGACAGCAGCAATCCTTCAAGAGGCATGGAGACAGGCAAATATGGCTCAGGCTAATTTAGGACAGCTTCCTGTATCACAGCCTGTTCTTGCTAATACATCAAAATTCCTTACTCAGGTTGGAGATTTGGCATATGCAATTAACAATCAGAGCATGAATGGTAAACCAATAAGTGATGATCAATATAAAACTCTTGAACTATTATATGGTTTTGCCACTTCACTGGGAAAAAATCTGAATGACCTGCAAAGTCAGCTATCCCAAGGAAGAATAAGATGGGGAGACCTAACAAGGAAAGGAACAAGTATTTTTTCCAGAGCCTCTGCCAATCTTTCCATGGAGCAATTTGAGAATATAGATAAAACTTTTCAGGAATATCCTACTTTAATTTATGACGGTCCTTTTTCCGACCATATGACGACAACAGAACCGAAAGGTTTGACTGGGGAGGAAATAGATGCCGAAAAAGCAAAAGAAAGTGTCATTAGATTTTTTGGTGAAGATAGGGTTAGTTCTGTTGAATTCGTGAGCAGAGACGATACAGGTTTAATAAAAACCTACAGCTATAAGGTTTTATTTAAAAATCAGCCGGAAGATAAGAATGCTTTCATAGATATAACTCAAAAGGGAGGCCATGTTTTATGGATGCTTTATAACAGACCGGTAGGAGAGAAAAAAATAGGAATAGATGAAGCTAAAGAATTGGGAAGAAAATTTCTTGAAAGCAGGGGCTTCAAGGATATGAAAGATACTTATTACCTAAGTGAAGATGGCACTGCTGTTATAAATTATGCTTATAAACAGGGCGATGTAGTGGTATATCCTGATCTTATAAAGGTTAAAATAGCTCTGGACAATGGAGAAATAATAGGATTAGAATCAAAAGGGTATCTCTCTTCACATACCGTCAGGGAAATACCTGAACCTAAAATTACTCTTGAACAGGCACGGCAGGCAATTAGTCCAAGAGTGGAAATATTAAGTTCCGGACTGGCTATTATTCCTACAAACTACAAAACTGAGATCTTTACTTATGAATTCAAGGGAAAACTGAACAATAGAGATTTCTTAGTTTATATTAATGCTGAAACCGGTAAAGAAGAAAATATACTTATGATAATTGATACCCCCAATGGTATCTTAACAATGTAGGAGCACAAGATTGTTCGGATTGCCGGATTTTCAACGGCAATCCTGACAGTTTTTAATTATTTAATTTTTTTATCTTGCGGATGTCTTCTCCTGCAAATCTAAAAATAGCAAAACTTCCAATTATCCTTGAGGCTACTCTCTCGGTATAATATTCATAGATTTTGTTGATTTCTATATTTGAAGATATTATTGTTTTGCAGGGCTTGATAAGGTTATTTTCCTGTCTTATATTCAATATATTAAGCAACTCTGCATACCTTGAAGCTGTCTGGGATTCAGTTCCTAAATCATCAATTATGAGCAGGTCAACATTAAATATGTTTTTATAAAAATTATCTTCCCATTCCCCGTATTTTAAGCTTTTCATTTTATGCTCGGCAATAATATCAAATAAAACCGGAGCACTTTGATATAAAACAGTCCTTCCCTGATTCATAAGCTCATAAGCTATGCAATTTGCCATGAATGTTTTTCCTACGCCTGCAGGTCCGCTGAAAAATAGGTTTTTCTCATCTTTAGAATCAAAATTATTTATAAAAGCCAGACATTTCTCTTTAATTCCAAGAATTTGTTCCCTGGGAGATTTCTTAATTCCGTATCTTTCTTCATTTACCTTGTCAGGATAATAGTTTTCATTAAAAGCGGAAAAATTTTCAAATTGAGCACGCTTCAAATTAGATTGGTTGAATATATAATCAATTAATAGTTGCTTATAACAGAAACATTTTTCAGTATGAGTACCGAGGTCAATAAATCCAGTATCTTTGCACCTGGAGCAAATATATACCGGTTCAAGATATGTAGGAGAATATCCATTTTCAACAAGAAGCAGCTCCTTTTTCTTTTTTAATTCATCCAGCTTTCCTGATAGTTCTTCTGATAGCTTATCATAGGATGAGTTGCCCAAAAGAATTAACTTATTATAGCGCAGGCCAAGTATATTGATTTGATTTTCTATTTCAGCAATTTCAGGTACTTTCTCAATGACTTCTTCTTTACGCTGTGCAAGTTTATACATGGCATTTCTTTGCCGCTTCTCATATTCAATTTTTATATCATTGCTAATTCCTTCAAGCATAATTTCACCTGATATGTAATATAGTCAAATAATATTTAATACAATTAAGCATCCTTAAAACGCCCATTGTACAATATTAAATATACTCATAGTACTTTTCCAAATTCTCTTCGTCATATTTTCTTTGCTCAAAATTGGTGTGCTGAGGGATTGTTTGCTCTTTTTTACTGCTTTTAGTACTCTTAGCCTTATTAGCTTTTTCGAAGGCAATAACTTCTTCCTTTGTTTTTAATCCGCTTTCAAACCAATTGCTTAAAATAGCATTTATATAGTTAAAGCTTGGATTTTGAGTGGCTGTTGTTTTTCTAAGAGCCAGTTCAATCACATCAAATCCATAGCCATACTCTGTAATCCATTTTTCCAGAAAACTTTCTTCATATTCTGTTAGTAGTCTGGTCATTTTTAACTTTTTTAAGACTTTTAACCTGATATCTTTCAGTTTTTGATATTCTATAAAATATTTATCAAGATCAAAACTGTTTTTTATATTTTTACTGTACCAACTGTCAGCCACTTTAATTATGTAATTTTTTGATAAGCCATTGTGCTCGTAGCAGTGGCTAAATAAAGCATACATTACATCTTCGTCAAACTGGTATTTATCAAACCAGGCATCAATATCAGTATACCAGGACGGAGGCATAAGACCCTGGAAAAAAGTTTTATTTATTGCCGAGATGATTTTATTCCTCGCTATATTTCTTTCTGAGCTTTCAACTGCTTCTTCCGGAGTAGATGTGGTCTTTGGCCTGAATCTTTTAAGGATTTCCTTTTCTTTCAGGTCCACAATTGTTATTCCATTAGTTTTTCTGAGGATTAACCCAAGATTCTCAAGATGGGCTAAGGAATCCTTAACTTTGTCCAGCGGTATATCCAGTTTTTTTGACATTTCTTCAGCGGTTGATTTCTTGCCGTATTTACACAAGAACTGGCAATATATGTATATCTTCACCTGGTCCCCGTCCATTGAAGGCATATACTCTGAGATAAAAATATCAGGCAATAATGTATCTGAGTATAGTATTGACTTGTACTCATCAAAGAACATATGTATGCATACTCCATTCAAAGTCATTTAAATTTTAAGTATATTTATTATATCATGAATTTAAAAAAATTCGTGAATTTAGATAAATATCTTAAAAGAAGAAGAATTGAAAATATGAAATTAGGAAAAAAATTATAAGTTGATTTTTAAGTATATCTGTATTATCATATATACTGTGCTGTTGTTGGCTATAAATAAAATATAAAATACAGCTAAAATATATTAAATATAAGGTAATGTACACTTCAAGAAATTATATATGCGCCCGTAGCTCAATTGGATAGAGCGTCTGACTACGGATCAGAAGGTTGTGGATTCGATCTCTGCCGGGCGCGCCAACATGGATTGGAGAGTATATATTTGATAGTATGTGCTCTCCAATTTTTTATAAATTTTCTAGACCGTAATGATATACCTTCCTTGCAATATTCATAATGGTTGCTACTAAAATGAAAACTTTAATGTGATGACAACTTAAGTATGGACCTGCTCAGGTGTACATATTATGTGTGCATCATCTTGCGTGAAGCCTATTACCCTTGTCAGATCATGAAGTATTCCTGAAAGCTCATACCTATATGCTGTAATGTATTCTGTATAGCGGACAGATAAGGAAATCCTTATATGACTTCAACGAGTATTGTATACCATTATATTAAATGGACAACTCATAGGGTTTAATAGTACTCTTCATTGTTCAATATTATTCATATAATCTCTACATTATCATTTTTTGTTTCATGATAAATTGTGAATGGGCTATACTTCCAGATCAATCTGAGGAACAGAGGACATCTATCGTAAGTAATACATACAGAAATATATAACAATATAATCTCCTCAACATTGTGTTAAATTATTCTATAAGGAGCATTCCTGTAAAGAAAATAAATGAACTTTGAAAAACAAGACACCTCGCAATAAGATAGAGATGTGCTGATTCAGACAAGAAAGGCACAAAACTAAAATATTGGAGGCGTCATATATGAAGCG
>DULL01000049.1 GCA_012840395.1 Clostridiaceae bacterium
AAAAAACCATTTTTCTTTTTGTTCAATATTATCAACCGCGCCTTGTTTTTGATAAAGTTTTCTGTAAACCGTCCTATAATTAAGAATATCCTGACATAATATAACAAATGCTGTTGTACCAAAATCAGAGCCAAAAACACCTCTACCAAAATGTAACATATTTATAATAGTATTAGAACCCAGTAGTATTTTACGTAATTTTTCATAGGTTGATAAAAACATCCATACAGGTATGTTTATCATAGATAAATAGCCTGTCTTTTTGCATATATTAAGTGATTTTTCCATAAAAACTGTACTCATATCACTTTTTGTATCCGGATAATTTTTTTTAACATAATTCGACAACTTAATGTCCATTCCTCTATTTCCCATATAGGGCGGATTTGTACATACCACGTCATATTTCTGGCTCATTATTTTTGCCTGCTTAACCAAAGCCGGTAACTTTTCCAGGATTATATTTTTATATTCACGTTCATATATATACTTCGGCTCTTCATCACTTATCTCTTCCAATCTTCTCTCTATTGCTTCAAAATCTACAGGCTTTACTTTAAGTATTGATCCATACTCCCTGGCATCAGAAAATATATCCGTGAGATACTCAATATCTGCTTTCAATTTATCCTTCTCTTCTCCTGTAATTCCCTGCAATATATAATTTATCAGCTCTTCCAGCTTCCCGCTTTCCTTTAAGCCATTGCTTTCCTGTATGGCACATACATTAATATTTATATCTTCCCTGAATATCCTTCTGCTTTTGCCCCTTGCCTTCATCATTACTGCAAAATAGGCAAGTTGAGCCGCCCTGTCATCTATATCCAGCCCGTACAGGTTGTTTTCAAGAATATGCTTCGGAATATCCCTCTCCGAATATCCTTCACTCTTGTAGATATCATAAAGCACATCAAAGGCATACACCAATATATGCCCGCTTCCCATTGCAGGATCCAGCACCTTTATATCCTCTGGCCTTATACCCTTACTTTTAGCCCGTATTTCTTCCAACTGTTTATGAACGTCAGGCTCCTGCTCAGCTTCCTCAAGATAATATTTCCATTTACTCTTCAGCTCTTCATTGGGATGCCCTTCAAGCCATAGTCTCCCCAGGGAGTTTTCAACCATGTATTTAACAATCCAATCGGGTGTAAATAACTGGGTAGCAGCAGGAATATTTTCTTTGGTTATCTTGATATTTTTCTTTAGCCCCTCAAATACCTCATCTTTCTTTTCCGAGATATAATACTGGTACATCCAGCCTATGATTTCTACCTGCTCTTTGAAATCTTCCTCTGATATATCATCTACCAGCCGCCTTATGACAGATCCTTCACCAAGAAGATTTGAAGGCAAAAGTATTTCTGTATAATCCTCTATCTCTTCAAACAATCCGGGAAGGATTTCATTTAAAGCATTACACTGCTTTACAAGCAGATACCTGTACAAGGCTTCAGTATCATTATAATCCTGCAGTGTATACACCAGTTCTCTATCTAAATCCAGGTCCAAATTAAGTGCTTCCTTAACAATATCCGGTTCCTTCCTGCCTGGTTCAATAGAGGACAATACCCTCACTCCTGTAGGAATATAATCATTAACTTCCATGAAACGCAGGGCAATAAACCTGTTAAACCAGGTGTATGCCACTTCCTCTATCACATTGTTAAATCCTTTTTCCTTTATCCTCGAAACAAGGCTCTTTCTTTGAGCCATCTCTGTCTTGTTCAGATTCCTGTTTCCTATTATCATTGTATCTGATGCAGAGACTTCAGGCTCTTTTATCTCTTTTTCGGTTATTCCTATCTCATATGCTTTCTGCTTTATATCTTCAATAAGCTTTTTCCTGGCCCATACTGCAAAATTCTTTATTGCGGTTTTATCCACGCTGTTGCCTCCCTAGACAAGTTTTATTATTACTCCATCTTCTAACTCACTTTTTAACCTATTCCTTATCTCATTTACCACATCCTCTATGTCGGATTCACTCTCAATACTTTTTGTTCCACGAAGAATATTGGCAATACTCATATTTACCGTTTTCTTATATTTCCCGGATTGATCTTCTACAATTGATTGATTATCTGGTACTTCGGAATCTATTGGAAGTTTATCAGATTTTCTTTTTGCAATTTCTCCTGCAATTTCATCAAAGCATCTCAATTTTAGCCTGTCACTTTCTTCCTTCATGGCTATGGCTTCATAGAAATTATTGGCATGGTCCAATCTGTATAGCAGGTCATCAAATCTACTCTTAAATCTATCAAAAAGTACAGGCTTGAATTCGTGCTCGTTCAATTCTTCGATTACCTTGTTATAATCACTCTCAATTATCTGCCTTACAGGCTTGCATTCTACTTCCAGAAGATCAGTAAATCTATCATTAAACCCGTCGATAAGGCCAGGCAGTTTATGGATATGGGAATATGGTTCTTTGCTTTCAACAATTCTTTTCATCTGTTCTACTAAATCCATAACTTCTTTATCCAGTACATAGGTCTTGTTGCTGTTGTATATATCTATCTTGTGGACAGCCTTGTCAAAGAATTCCTTCTGATTGCTGTCAAAAAACTTTTTAACATCGATAGAATCATCAGCATAATCCAGCAGCATATCCTTTTCTCTCTGCAATTCATCGTAAAATTCTTTCGCATCATCTATCTTACAAATCTTCTCTAAGACTTCTTTTCCTTCTTCGAGAATTTCTTGTCCCGGATACCTGGATTGTTTGTAGTAAACAAGCAATTCATTTATTTTTGCAATTTCATCCCTGGCCAGTTCTTTAAACTTTCTCATAAGGCCGTCCTCGTCAGAAGGAACAGCAGTAATATTGAACAGTTCCTTGCATAGTTCCCTGGCATTGCTAATCTGGTGTGCAGGCACCTTTATCCTCTTTTCAATAAGGAGCCGGTCAACATAATCCCTCTTGGTCAGATATTTGACAATCTCCCTGTCCTGAATATCCAGGTACTGGCTATTAAGTTGTAACTTTATTTCCTGTTCTTTATATAATTTGGCAACCAGCCATTCAATATCCTCTTCAAGCCATCCGTAAGGAGCTTTTTCATAAATGCCAAGAATTGTTTTCATGGTTACAGGTATGCTTCGTGTAGTATTCCTTTCTATATAGCCTGTTATTTCATCCAAGGCAAGTTTATTTGGAGATACAGCATCTTTTAGTACAATCTGCTCATTATCGGCAAATATATCATAAAGGTCCTTAGTGGTAGTGAAATAATTAATATAATCAAGTTTTGTATAAATCCCTTCAATGAGCACCCTGAAACCATCATTTATTCTTTCCACCGGATTTTTTTTCTTTATTTCAAGCCTCTGAGAATTAGCATACATGTCCGAATTTTCTATGGCTTCAATCAAAAGCCTTTTTATCCTCTCATTTCGTCCTACAAGTTCCCTTCTCTTTGTATCCTTAATTTCTTCAATTTTTTGAGTTAAAGAAGTACCACCTTTTCTCCTCAGGAAGGTTTCAATTTTCAATACTTCCTCCATTTCAACAAGGAAAGTAGTATCATTGGGAAGTTTAACAATTAAATTGTTTTCCCTCATAGACATTAGTTTAAGTTCATTATCGGTAAGTTCTTCTCCGGTATCGTAGTAGGGAGTTATTATTTTAAGACCTATATCGTTGCCCTGGTTGCCTCTGAAGAATCTGTCATCTACCACCTGGTTAAAACTAAAGTTGTATCTTGAAGAATATTTATACTTCTTATCTGGATAGATTTCATCAAAGATAATTTCAGAAACTTTCTGAATTACCTCTCCTAAATCCACATTGATGTTCTTTATTTCTCTGTCGATTTCCTGCTCCTCATGGGTGAGAAATATATATTCATCTCCATTTTTCTGAACAAGGGTTTCCTTTACCAGCCTTTTCAAAGAGTCTTCTATTTTCTTTTTGAGGTCTATTTTGTCCTCGTCAATATTAGTTACCATTAGGGTAGCCAGGTTCTCTATATTCGCAGGTATCTCCTTGACATATTTAGTCATGAAGAGAACTTTCAAAAGTTCTACATCAAAATCATTCAGATTATCATTTTCCTGAGCATGGATAATAACCGTCCTGATATTGGAATCAAGGAAGGCTTCAACAGTATCATAAAAGGCTGAAAAGGGTATTAGCGTTCCTATCTCCTGGTTCATATATTGTATAGCAGATTCCTGGAATGAACTAATCATGGAGCGCTCCCCTTCTGCCAGATGCTTACCGGAGGCTCCGTGTATCCTTATAGAAGTCAGCACCTGCTGAAGAAGATTGAATTGATAGGGTATAAAGGGGTAGCATTCTGTAAAATCTTCACTATCCTTGTATACCTTTTTTTCCGGAGTATCCGCTGAGAATGTGATAAGATTTTTAAGTATGGCATTTTTCTGCTCGTAAAGAAGTTTCAATGTATCCCTTGCTACGTCATTTTTTAATAGTATTCTTTTTCTGATTACCTCGTCAACATTGGCGCTGGAAAGACTAAGACGTGTATTGAATCTTCCCTGGATCTTGGAAAAATCATTTCCTTTTACTTTTGTAACAGAATCAATATCCTGCTGGCTTGTAACAATAACCCAGGCTTTACCACCGCATTCAGTTCCCAAGTCTTCAACAACGGTTTGAAGATTTAGCATCAATTGAGAGTTATCTCCAATATATTGGCCAATTTCGTCGACCATGAAAATAACGTGATGGTTTTTCCCTTTCTTTTCTATATACTCTCTTACGCGCCTGGCAAATTTCTCAACACTCAGAGAATAATTTTCTTCTGCTTTTGCATACCAGTTCCGGGCTGCCTCCTGGCTCATCCTGGTACTTTTCGATAATGCTTCTACTATCGCATCTTCTTCATAGTAAAAATCCTCTCTTGCATCTGCCCATTCTCTTCCTGATATATCTTTAAATGTTTTTTTAAAATTTTCATAAACACCATCAGCTACCATTTGTCTTTCCAAGTCTGCTATCCAGGGCATTGAACTGCAAAAGCCCTGCATTTCATTGAATACCTTACTAAAAACTTTTACAATGGCGTCTTTGTTGGCTTTTGAATCAGAATCGCTCTTGGAATCAATGTTAAATAGAATAACGTCTGCTGAAGTGTCCCCGGCTAGTTTCATATCTGCCAGAACCATAGTGTCCTGTATTTTGTCAGTGAAATATTCAATTGCTCTTTTGCCTTCAACTACTCTATTCTCAAGGAGGTAAGATAGTATTTTGAGGAAATGGGATTTACCACTTCCAAAGAAACCTGAAATCCACACTCCCATTTTGTCAGTAGTGCCTATAATTCCTTTTTTATATGCTTCAAAGAAAGTATCAAAGTGTTTTGCCAATTCTCTCGTAACAACATATTCTTCAAGCTCCTGATGCACATTGCTGTCATCATCCTGGCCAACCTTAATTACACCTTTAATATCTCTGTTGATAGGTTTTTTAAATATATCTCTTATTAACATGTTCAATTCCTCCTCAATTTATGGTGAGTTATGAACCTGATTCCCGCTAATATCTTTCCACTAATTTAAATGCTCTATAATAGTTATCATCCTTAATATCTTCAAAAAGCACCAATTCAAGTCCATCATATACTCCTGGGAAAAACATAATTACAGGTACTTCATCCAAAACCTGATGAAGGTTATTTAACACTGTATGTGAGCGGATAATCGGCCATATCTTTCCCACACCGGTTATAAATACTACATCTCCTTTTTCTACCCTATCTCTTATATACTGGATAATAAGGTCATTCTTTTCTGTAAGCCTCAATGCCTTTTTCGTAGCGTTAAATACAAATTCACTGCCCTTTACCTGTTCCATTTCAAAATTTTTCTTTAGATAACCTTTGGCTTCAAGAAGTTCCAGCATTATTTCGTACAAGTCAAATTCCTTTATTTTAAAACCGTAATTCCCTTCATTTATTTTCTGCTTTAGATAATTCACATGGTCTCTCACAAGCATTTCGTACCTGGGCTCATAGTCAAATATATAATATCCTATTTCATTCCCAAGTCCTGTATTTTTCCTGAATGATTCTTTCATAATCCTGTCTATGATTTCATCAAGCCTTTGATAAATAGTTTTCACTTACATCTCTCCTATCAGCGCATTAAGGTATTTTATGTCTCCAATCTCTTTAAGGTGTTGCACTATTTCTTCTTCTATTATTGGCTTAACTATTTCCCTGTTTTCTTTCTGGCCTTTTATGAAACCAGCTTCAAACAGGATACGGATATAAACCTGCTTTAATTTATAGAATGTATAGTCAGTCCATGATGCCACTTTTTCACTTTGTTCCCTTTTTCTATCAAAGAATATATGAAAATCCTTATCTTGCAACGTAAAATCTCTCATCATTATTTTTTCTCTAAATACTTCATACATAAATTCGAAAAATAACCTGTCTGTTTTCATAATAGAGTAGATAATTATTTGCTTGCTGGTTCTTATTTCACCATTCGCTATTTTTTGAATAAAAAAATCATCAATAGCATTTAATCTTTGAAGCACTATTGATGCAATTTCACTTCTTCGTGTTTCTGTGTTTACCTGAAAAATATTATCGTTTCTTGCTTTGTCTTTTATCTCAGAGTTCTTAAATCCTTGAATTATCAGTTCTGCAGCCTTCTTTGTCTCTTTAAATAAGAATGGTCTTGTTTTTATTGTAGATTTATATTCTAACGTTTCTGCCATAATTTCCCTTCTTTCCGGGCTACTTTTTCGATATTTTATTTTAATTATATATACTAATTAGAATATTATACAAGTTTGAGTATAAATCGCGCCTATTTTCGATAATGTTAGTTTCTTCTACAAATTTTATGGAACATTGCTATGAAGAGCAAAATGATTTTTGTAAGTTACTTCTCCCATACCAATAGATATCTCCAGAAGAGTTTTCGCTGAATTGTTGCTTTCGGTATATGTTTATTTGCCAATGACCTTATTTCATCAATCGTCATATATGTATCATGTCTGCCATGTCTTTCCCAAACTTCTTTTGCATGCTCATCGTCTTTTTTTAGCCTGCCGTTTTTTATCAAGTTCATTATAATATTAGGAAAGAAAGCAAAGCTCCATATAAAATAATCATTTAATGATTTTGCTTTTACCAGGTCCAATATAATGAGTTTACCGCCTTTTTTAAGTTTGTCCCTTGCGAAACAAAGAAGCCATTCATAAGGCAAATGATGTGCTGTAGCCGTTGTTATAATAACATCAAGGCTATCGTTTTGAAATTCCATTTCAAGAATGTTCCCGCAAATATACTCAATATTATTGCCGGGATGTAAAATTTTTGCCTTATCAATCATTTTATCTGCAAGGTCAACTGCAATTACTTTATTAGATTTTTTAGATAGCATAAATGAGAGTTCGCCTTTGCCACAGCCAATGTCAAGGCAAGTTTCCGCATTATCCGGTACAAGTTTTATGAGTTGATTATAATAACAGTTATTATGATTCCATTTCGGGTCCTCTAATTCTGATATCTCATTGAAGTCGGCTTTTACAATATTATATTCTTCCATATTCACTTCCATAGTCTTTTTCCACCTTTAACTCTATATTCTTAATCTATTTTCGTTTGTTTTCAGCCACTTCCGGCTTTCATGATAGTTTGGCAGTATAGACATTACAAGATTCCAGAAGTCCTTTGAATGGTTCATAATTTTTAAATGGCACAATTCATGTACAACCACATAATCGATTATATCAACAGGAGCCATGATTAATCTCCAGTTTAAATTAATATTTCCCTTTCTACTGCAACTTCCCCATCTGGTTTTCTGGTCTTTTATAACCACTTTGCCGGGAGCTGCCTTGACTTGTAAAGAATATTTATCAAATCTTTCTTTAACAATTTCAGCAAAACGCTGCCTGTACCATTTTATTAATGCTTCTTTTATTACCTGTTTCCTGGTTTCGGCCGACAAACCCTGGGATATGTACACTTCCATAGTGTTCTTCTTAATAAATACCTCAGGCTTGCCACAATTTCTTTCCACTATTTCAAGGATATATTCCCTACCAAGGTACAATAATTTCTCTCCGTTTATAAACTGCCTGCAAACTGAATTTGAACTTCTTTCTCGTACTTCACTAACTTTTTTTATAACCCAATCTGCCTTTTTCTGTACAACTTCGGAAATATGCTTTTCGCTGACACCGAAAGGGGCATGAACTTTCACTTCGCCATTTCTGTCAACAATTATCCCTATTGTTTTTCTTTTAGTTCTTAACAAAGTATAATAAATTCTACTTTTATCATAGTTTTCGATATAATATTTATCTTTCATTTTATCCTCTCATTAGCCTTTTTAATGACTTCATTAATAAAATCAGCTTTACACTCCGAGTACTCCAATAAATTGTTAATACCTTTGGATATTATAGTTTTTTTCAACTCTGAATATCTCATCGCTTCATCATCAATTAGATATTTTTCAAGGGGTAAGGACCTTACCCCTATCATGATGTCAATTATAGGTTTTGCCCAAATTCCGGGAACAGATGTGCTTCCTATATGTTCAATACCCAGAATCATGCTTCCAAGAGCACTGCATAGTTGTTCTTTTTCTACAATATACAACCTTGCCCATTCAGGGTTATATTCTTCAATGTGAATTATCTCGTTAAATTCCATTAGTACCCACCTTATCCACCTTTAATAAGCATTTCTGTTTCAGAAACAAGTTTCTTAAGCATATTTATTCCTTCTCTTGTAGTATCTCTATCAGCAGAAAGCAATGTAATAATCTCATCTGTTCTACTTTTGTAATTCTTGGGCTTTATACAAAAACCATTTATCATTTTGACTGCTTTTATGTCCACATACATATATAAATATCATCCCTATCAACATTATCCTCAGCAAACTTTAAGGAAAAGGAAGCCTCAAACATAAAGAATTGAACTACTGCATCTTTTAAAACATGAGGATAGGGCTTGGTTTTTGCCTTTAATTCAGAAATTTTGCCCCTAGGATCTGCAAGTATTTTGCAAATCGAAATTTCGCCCATAAATATTACATTTTAAAAAGTCTTGTTTTTTTAGTACCATGGGAGTAACGGACTCTCCATAAAAATTTATTGGTTCTCCGACTACTTTTCCTCCAAGTTTTTTTAAAATGCCTACAGTAATATCCCTTGCTTCAATAAGAATTTTCTCAGCACCCAGATTAAAAATTTCATTTAATGAAAATAGGGCTAGTTTTTTACCAATACCTTGTCCCCGCAGCCTTTTTTTAACCGCAAATCTCCCCCAATGCCATTGATCTTTTTCAATCCATCCTGCCACTACACCCACAATTTCAGAATCTATCCTTGCACACCACCAAATTGGTTTAAAGTCTTCTTTTATATTATGTAACTCTGCTGGTATGTTTTGCTCACATGTAAAAACATCCCTTAATAGAATAAGGGCTTCATCCATATGATTCATTGGTAATCTCTCTATTATTAATTCCATGTAATTTTTGCTCCCTTTCCGTTCTGACAGTTACTTATTAAATGTCCTTACTTAACCACATTATTTAGCTACATCCTGTTTTATATTAATATAACATAATAACACTGCTTCGTCTCTCATAAGTAGTATCAACGGCTTTTTTAGATACCTTTGCTTTATTGTATATTCTTATAAATTCATCAAATTCTTTCGGATTGCTTTCCGCTGGACATCCATCCAGTTTCAAAGTCATTTTTTCCTTAATATTTCAAATTTTCTTTTCCCAATTTGTTGTTTTTCCAATCGTATAAACTTCTCATTCCTGACTTTCTGTTTTTTATTCATACAAAGACCTATAATAGTATCTGAAGAACAGATTTCATAAAGTGCATCTAATAATTTATCTATAACATTTTCTTCATTTCCTTCCCAATTCACCAATTTGCCATATGGAACGTCAGTAATAATAATATCTGGCTTTATATCAAGATTAATGGCTTTTAATGCATCGCTCTGAAAAACTATAAATTCGATATCAGTTTTAATTAAATCTCTAAGTATGATAGCGCTATGCTTTGCATCAATATGTGACTGCTTTTGATAACTTTCTATCATTTGTTCAATCTCTATTATTCGTCTATTTATTCCTTCTTTGCTTAATAGTGATAGATTTTTTTCTGCAATATTAAGTATCTCTCTATTAATGTCGCTTCCAATAATTCTTCTAATTGTTCCCTGATTTAAAAATCCTAAAATAGTGAGTAAATAACCTCCACCGCAACAACAATCATATAAACAAATATTTTTTTTTATTGATGAATACTGCAAGCACCTGCAGAATATTTCCTGTGCTAATCTTACCGGAAAATTTGTCATACCTTTCACATTATACAGGACACGACCAGCAGAAAAGTCTTCATAATTATCATTTTTGGCATATTTGTATTCCATAAAAAACCTCACCGCTCTTAATACTCAGTATCTTTATTTCCTTTTCCTGCGCTCTATCTACATAAAACGATATTCAACTTTGCTGTTTGGTTGTTTTTCCATTTGGACATTAATATATTTTTTTCCCTAAAATTAATAAATCACGTTTAACTCCATCGAAATTTGCAATTTCCGGTAAAAAGCCCCATTTCTCAAAACCAAAATCTGAAAATAATCTAATGCTGGGTTCATTGTGTCCAAAGATAAAACTAAGTAGTGTATCAATTTCTAACGTTGGACATTCTTCTATGACCTTGTTTAAAACCTTTTTACCAATCCCCTTACCTCTGTAATTTTCATGGAGGTAAATACTTATTTCAGCAGTTGCATTAAAGGCCGGCCTTCCATAAAAAGATTGAAGACTTACCCAACCACATGTTTTACCTTCATGTTCCACGATCCATAAGGGTCTTTTTTCAGGATTATGTTCATTAAACCAATTTAATTTATCATCTACAGATAAAGGTTCAGTATCACCTGTCACCATTCTACTTGGAATTGTTGAATTATAAATATCCACAATAACTGGCAAATCATTAATTACCGCATTCCTAAATGTAATGTTTTCTAACATATAACTCACTCCTTTCAAATATTGTTAGATGAAACCATAAAATTTATCTTATATCTCCAAACATTATAATTATCATTATAAATTATAGGAAAATTTATAGCAGTTAATTAACAATTCTTTTTTCTTAGAAAGCAAACCCACTTCCCTCGGGGATTCAGTAGGGGTCTTGCAATCTCCCACTCAACAAGGTTATTATTATAATTTGCATCAATTCAGCTCCCGCTATAGAAGCGAGAGATTTCTTGATACCTGGTTAAATCTTGATTGAAAGAAATCCCGAAGCCAATCAGGATTTCTCCTGCACCTGCTACGGGATTTTGTAACGAACTTTGTTAACAAACTTCATTTTAACTCAACCACACATCTGTTCAGATAAATGGTTGCATTATGTCAATTTATATTATTTCAATTCCTCAGGAATTTCGGTTACTGTATCTGCTTTATATAAATTATAAACTGACATTATTACATCATAATATTCTATAATCCATTCATCTGATGAAAAACCTTTTACCTCAAATACTTTATGTTTTTTGTCCCCATCAACTATTCCTATTTGCTTACCTCTAAGCGAATCCTTTGGCAGCGCGCTGTAAAAAGTATAAATTACACTTCCCCTCTGCAATTTTGAGCCGCTATTAAGTTCTTGAAAATTTTCATACTCTTTATTGGTACAGGAAGTAAATAAAGCCATCAACAAAATGATAACCAATAGCAAAGATAATTTTTTCGTAACCAGTCACTCCCCTTTAACTATAATAAATATATTAAAGATATCTACGTACTTTTTTACAATATTCTATGTATTCTTCACCATAAATCTTTTTCAAAGAATCTTCCTCCCGGAGAACCTGGCGGTTAAAAAGCCATATGCCAGCAATTAGGTACAGCAATAATATCCAGTTTGAAAAAATTAAAAATATTCCAAGCAATACAAATCCAAAAGAAGTATAAATCGGATTTCGACTGATTGCAAGAGTGCCTGTTGTTATTAAAGGACCTGGCTGTTCTTCATCTATTCCAACTCGAAAACTTCTGCTAAAAGAAATCAGGGTTAAAAGGAAAAATATCAGTCCCAGCAAACACAACACTACGCCAACCCAACTGACAATCTCATTGCTAAATAATGCGGTTCCCAATTGAGGTATGCTAAAAACACTGGAAAACACAATATAAAAAAACAGCAAAACAAATGGTATAATCAGGAAATCCTTTTTATCCATATGGCCAAACTTCATGGCCTTAATACCCATTTTACGCAATTGCAAAACACGAAACAAAACCATTATTATAAGTGTGATCAGCGTTGCTATTGCAAAATATCCCTGGATAATTACCGCCTCTTTCTTCGTCATATATAACTTTTTTGATTATACCAGATATTTCAGTTTTAGATATTCTATTTCTGCTAAATATTTGGTGAACTTTGGAACCGCTGACGGCAAACAGTACACACAGTAGTATGAAAGATTTTAAGTTATAATGATACCAGAAATTAAGACAGACAAAACGGCCAAAATAAGTTAGAATGGAACTATGGAAAAGAGAAGAAATTTTACACCGGAAGAAAAAGCAAAAATAGTGATTGAGGTCTTAAGGGAAGAA